>NZ_JAGDXD010000001.1 GCF_023256255.1 Caldivirga sp.
CAACAACCATCAACACAGCCTCAACACCATAAATCCTCTTCCTACCCCAATAATCCGCAAGCCACCCAAAAAGCACTTGACCAATAATAGCAGTTAATATTGCTGATGAAGCTACAACACCCTCAGCTGGAATACCCAGTATGGGTGTTTGTAGGTTAAAACCATTAATTTGCGTGCTTCTGAATATGTCAAGTACCGCACCAATTATGAACAAATCATATGCATCAGTAAAGAAACCCATGCTTGCTGTGAAAAGTATCTTAAAGTGCCGTGAAGTAATATTAATGTTATTGATCCCATTGAATGGATTCCTACTGGCAGCGTACTCAACATGCTTCATTGTTCTCATTCCTATGAATGAAGGGAACCATTATAAACTTTATCTGCGTAAAATGGGTACTCAATATAGTTGTAAGCGAAACCCGTTAACCTACAGAGAGCCGGTAGTGTTAGGGGAATCAATGGAATCATCAGTGGAGGAACACTAAGACTTAAATACCTTAATTAATTAAGGTTAGGTATGTCTAGCGTAAGGGCAGTGGATGTTAAGGAGCATGAGAAGTTTAAGGGTGTTTACTGGATTGAGTTTGAGGATGGCTCAGCCAGGTTAGCCACAAGGAATCTGACACCAGGCAGAAGGGTTTATGGTGAACAGTTAATTAACCTGGGTGGTGTTGAGTATAGGGTATGGAATCCTTACAGGTCTAAGCTTGGTGCCGCAATAATGAATAAGCTTGACGTAATGCCTATTGGTGAAGGTTCCAAGGTGCTTTACCTTGGTGCTGCAAGTGGTACAACAGTTAGTCACGTGAGTGATATAGTTGGGTTAAGTGGCTTAATTTACGGTGTGGAGTTTAGCCCAAGAGTCTTCAGGGAATTCATGCAGAATATAATAGATCAAGGTAGGTTAAATGTTGTACCAATACTCGCTGACGCCAGGTATCCTGAGCAGTACATTTCACTAGTTAAGGGGGTTGATGTTGCCTACATTGATGTGGCTCAGCCGTTTCAAGCTAAGATACTTGCCGATAATGCTGATGTATACTTAGTTAAGGGTGGTTACATAATCCTTGTCATAAAGGCAATGTCTATTGATGTAACTAAGGAACCATCTGAAACCTTCAAGAGGGAGATAGATACAATTAAGGAGAGGGGATTTGATATAATAAACACTGTTCATCTTGAGCCCTATGATGTAGCTCACGCGTTAGTTGTTGGTAAGAGGGATTGAGCGAATAGTCTTCATTAACCACCATGGTTCAGCATTAGTCTTAATCCCATCAACAGCGAAGTGCGTGCCATACGCCTCAACGCCACTTTCCATTAAACGCGCCCTGAGTCTTAATGGACTTGGGATAAAACCTAAACCCTTACCTAACTCCGTGACCGTATAATATAATGGTATTGGTAAATTATCAGGTAATGTCCCCTTAATGGTTTCCGCAGCCCTTAACTCGTAGTCAACATTGTTGATTAACATTAATGAGTAATCAATGAATTCAACATCCCCAATAGGCCCAATCCACAGTGGGCCACTGGTCACGCACCTATCCATAAAGCCATTCGGGTACCTTCTAATGAATCCTCTGTTTAATGAATCACCACAGTAGTAAGCGTAGCCTAGATTCCTTACCGTCTCTCTAGCAGTCCCCCTATCCTTATGCACCGTCACGCATACCCTGTAGTAGTGTCTCTCCCAATATGATAATAATGGTCTAATCCCAGCATCAATTACGAGGGCTTGCCTAGCTAGGAAACCCAATAAACCCCTTAAACCTATTTCCCTGGATAAGTAACCTCTAAGTGGCTTAAAGCCATACCTCCTAATAGCCTTATTGGCGTAACTACCCTGTAGGACTGCTAGGTCAGTGGCCGTAACGCAGAGTAGTCCACCATGCCTAATTGAGAATAAGGCAGTGTTAATGTATGGGGCAGGTGAACCATAAGGGTCAATGTCTATCATGTCGCACTTACTATTAGCTAGCAGAACATTAGCATCACTCTTAATCACCTTAATCTGATCCCTTAGGCCGTTTAAGTCAACATTCCTTGATGCAACATCAACCGCAGTGTCATCCACGTCACCGGCAATAACCTTCTCAACCCCAGCCTCCCTAACATACCTTATACTCCTCACGCCTGTACCCGTGAATGGTTCACACAATACGCCATTCTTACCAAGTAGCCTTAAATACGCCCTAACAACGATAACTGACACACTCCTGTTGTTGGCCATGGCTGGATTATAGAATACTGGTGCCCAAGCTGGCTCAATACGCCCACCCGCGATATATTTGCTTAAGTCTGGTGCGTAAAAGGAGACCGCACCTTCCCTCTGAATCACATACATTAAATGAAGTCGATAGTGGACTCTATTAAACTCTTCGCAATCTCATTCAGCCACTGTTCTTAAGTCAATGCGGAGGCCTAATTCTTTTTAACAATGAGTGGCTTAAGGGACTCACTTGAATAACTTAGTGTAATTGAAGTAAACGGAATCCTCAACTGTTTCCACATCAATACCCCTTATCTTAGCGATCTCATTGACAGTATCCCTAATCATAAGGGGTGTTAGCCTAATTCCCCTATACTCATATGGGCCATCACTTTCAGTAAGCATGAAACGAAGTGGTACAGCTTCAGCAACCCTCCTGGATTTTTCCTGAACCTTAACAGCAGCGTTGATTGATATGTAGTAACCCTGTTCCGTTAAGTCTCTTATTAGGTCAAGTGGCCCAGTATACCAGTGGAACATAACCTTATTAACGTCAGCCTTAGTGATCATTTCAAACACTTCCCTCCACGCACTAGGGGAGTGAATGTTGAGGACCAGGTCATACTCCTTAGCCATTCTTAGGAACTCACTGAAGAACCTCCTCTGCTTATCAATGGTGTTTGGTACAAATCTAAGGTCTAAACCAACCTCCCCAAGACACCTAACATCATTATCCTTAACCAACTTCTCAATAACCGCAACATCACTGAAAGGTACCTTATTAACATTCCATGGGTGTATCCCAATGCATGGATTAATGCTGCCGAATCCTTCAGTGAGGTTAAGAACAATCATTGATGTCTTAACATCCTCAGCCACCGAAACCAGTATCATACCATTGAAGCTTCCTAACTCATCATTACTAAACTCGTATAGGTGAACATGGGAATCAACAAGCATTGCGCAACCACTTAACGCTTCAGGGATTTACTGAAGCTTAATTGAGTCTTCAACGTACCCATTACTGGTTATTGTTAAAGTATCTATTCCATCCCCTGAGGTTGGATCCCTGGCTATGGCTTCTTTAATAGCCTTTATTGCCAATTCCTTAGCGTCCTTAACGGTTATGTCGCTTGTGTAACCAGTCTCTATTAGGCCTATGGCAGTCCTGGCGCCGTTACCTAGGGCTGCAAAATCATCCTCAATTAATGAACCCCATGAGTCAAGTATGAATAATCTGGGTCCTTCCTCATCAATACCTCCCACCATGGTTTCAGCTATGTAAGGCATGTACTTGTTTTGAAAAAGCATTATGCTCAGTAGTTTAGCAGTCGCCCTAACCGAAACAGGCCTTTTCATTTCTATCTCCATGTTGGCAATATTAGCCCTAATCACCTTAGTTATCGTCTGTATATCCGCTAAGATACCGGAGGATGCTATGCCAATCCTATTTGTTATTGGGTAAACCTTCTTACCTGACTTACTCATTAGGTAGAAGCCGTATGAAACCCTCTTTTCAGCCGCCAAGACAACGCCATCCTTAGCCCTTATACCAACCGTTGTCCCAGTCATTAATTCAAGTTCATCAGACATTACAGTACACCGTCCCTTTCCTCCACTAGGGTGTTTTAAACTTTAACTAGAAAGCGG
The DNA here is from genome assembly GCF_023256255.1 of Caldivirga sp. Taxonomy (NCBI): domain Archaea; kingdom Thermoproteati; phylum Thermoproteota; class Thermoprotei; order Thermoproteales; family Thermoproteaceae; genus Caldivirga; species Caldivirga sp. The sequence continues at coordinate 3,866 of NZ_JAGDXD010000001.1, forward strand.
ACGGTTTATTAACAGGCAGTTTAGTAACGGTTACGTGAACTTTAAGTCAACGTTACCATACATTCCCAGTGCAGAGGAGGCTGTTAGGCAATTCATTAATAGGTATAAGGCTATTGAGGCTAGGTCACCTACATCGCTTCCTGGCGTCGAGAGACTGAGGAGACTTGAATCAGCTAGGGTTAAGGGGACCTCAGGCTGGTTACTCAGCATGTTTAAGGGTATTGCATACAACATGCCCTTCATTAATGACCTTCACCCATTCTACAGGGAGCTGATTGGAATCATAATTAGTATTGATGAGTACAAGCACTCACTGGGTAAGCTTACTAATTCAAGCAGGGCTATAAACAGTATAAGTAGGGATGCATTAAGAATGATTAAGGTTGCTCAAGACAAGGATGAGATTATTAAGGCTAGGAGAATGTATGTATCGAGGATCATTGATCTGATAAATGACCTAGGGCCCGAGTTAAGAACACTGAAGGAGGCGGCAATTAAGATGAGTAGGTTACCTTCAATAAGTGTTGAGAAGCCTACAATTGTCGTTTCAGGAATGCCCAATACTGGTAAGAGTAGCTTAGTGGCCTGTGTCTCAACAAAGAAGCCTGAAATAGCTGATTACCCGTTCACAACGAAGCAGATCATAATAGGTCATGTTAAGGTGTACGGCATTTACGCTGTTCAGGTAATTGACACCCCAGGGTTATTGGATAGGCCACTTAGTGAAAGGAATAAGATTGAGCTTCAGGCTATTTTGGCATTAAGGCATTTGGCTGATTCAATAGTATTCATGGTTGACCCAACTCAACATAGTGGTTACACGCTTAATCAACAGTTAAACCTACTTAAGGAGGTGAGCCAAAGCTTTAAGGCTAATGTAGTGGTTGCAATCAATAAGGTTGACTTAGCCTCTGAGGAAGAAGTTAAGACTGTTGAAGACACTTTAAGAAGCCTAGGATTCCCCTACAGGTTAACATCCGCCTTAAAATGCACCGGCACTAGGGAGTTAGTTGATGAATTGATTAATGGCCCATTAAGAAGTAAACTCATTGACTACTTAAGGATAACTCACGAGAGGGCTCTTAGTCCTGAACCTAAGTGAAGTACTCTAATTCCACAAAATTGTTTATAAACACCGGCTTCCTGAACGCATATGCAACAGACACCGCATCCATTAACGTACAAGTTCGTTAGGTACTGCGTTAATAAGGCATACTCAAAGTTAATAGCGGGATTTAAGGAGAACGACGCTAATATACTCTACTCCATTGAAACTATAGTTAATGAACTTAGGAACGCTGAGGGTGGTTTCAAGAGTATTAATGATGTTGTTAATTTCCTGACAGGTGACTTTCTATCAGAGTATAGGAGGGCTATAAGCACGTTGAAGAGCGATTTAACAACTCAATTGTTTAAGGATATTTTAAACAACTGCATGGATCTTGATGAGGTTAAGGGTAATGTTGAATTAGTAAACGTAATAAAGAACGTAATGGAGAAGATGGCTTCAATTAAACCTGAGGAGAAACTGGCTGAGGAGGTTAATGCAACCTCCTAATCTAAGGTATGATGCATACTCCTAGGCGTAACTGTAGTATTCATTAACTAAGTGGGTTTATTTCAAGAACGGTCTTAATGTCATCATGAGTCCAGGAGTAGGCTTCCTGGTAATTATCGAGAGTTGCCCTCTTGGTGATTAACCTGTTAAGCCAGTCACCAAACTTGCTCTTCGCATCGGCCATATGCCTTAAGCCTAATTCAAAGTGCCTAACATTAGCGTTAACAGACCCAACCAGGATCTTATTATTAAGCACCGAATCCGTCAATACACCACCTAGGTCACTAATAACCCCACCAGGTGGGTAAACCCCAAGGAGCACCATTACTCCATTTGGGGCTAAATGCCTTAAACCATCCACTGTGACTTGAGGAGAGCCGGTTGCCTCCACTACAAGGTCAAAGAAGCCCTCAATACTGCTTAAGGCGGCATCAACATAAACTCCCCCTAGTTCCCTAACTAACCTGGCCTTGAGACTATCAGGTGGCCTGGTAGCTACCGTGGTTGTTGAAAGGCCCATTAACCTAAGCACCATTGTTGAAAGTAGGCCTATTGGCCCTGCCCCAAGTATTAGCGCATTTTTAGGCTTCCACTCAAACCTTGAACCACCTATGCTGAGTGCCACATCAATACCCTTCTCAACTACACTTAATGGTTCCGTTAAGACAGCCACATCAATTAACTCCTTCGGAACCTTAACAAGATACTTAGCATCAGTCACTGAGTATTCAGCCGCATGACCATGAAGCCCCCAAATGCCGTGTTCCACGTAATGACCCATTGGGCAGTAATCCACTGGTAAGTCGCAGTTAACGGGCCTCCTGACAGTTGGCACCACAACGTCACCAACGGAAACATTATCCACACCATCCCCAAGCTCCTCTACGAGCGCCAAAGCCTCATGGCCAAGTATTAAGTATTGACTACCAGGTGGTGCCTTGCCATACTTACCCTCAATTATTTCCTTATCCGTACCACATATGCCAACTCTAATTGGCTTAAGGAGTACTTGACCATGATTAGGCTTAGGTTTATCAACATTCCTTAACCTTAGGGATTCAGGAACCCCTGGAATAACTGTAACAGCCTTCATTACAGGCTAGAGACCTCATAGTTAATTAATTTTACTGCAACATTTAATTTCTCAACTTTAAGATAACTACAAATACTTATGAATCAACTGATCCCCCATATAAAAATCTTCAGGAACATTAGGTACACTCTATGAATTACCTAAGCTTATTAGGCTTAAGTTAGTTAGGGGAATTATATGAGAGAGGAAGTTTATAAGTGGCTTCAGCAGGCATTTGATGACTTAGCCACAGCCAAGGACATGGTGGCCACTGGTCACTACTATGCAGCAGCCTTTTGGGCCCAGCAGTCCGCCGATAAGGCTTTAAAGGCTCTTGCACTTAGTCTGGGTAAAGTATTGAGGACTCATGATTTAAGTGAAATATTGAACACCATTCATGAGGAATCTGGGTTACCTATTGATGATGTTAAGCAAGATGCTAATAAGTTAACTATTCATTATGTAGTTTCAAGGTATCCTAATGCCGCTAATGCCATACCTTCAAGGATTTACAGCAGGGATGATGCTGAGGATTTGGTTAGGAGGGCTGAGAAGGTGATTCAATGGGTAAGGCAAAATCTGCGCTAGAAAGCCAAAGGGAGATGCTGAGAAGGGTTATGGAATTTATAAGTGATGTGGCTAAGGAGATTAATATTGAGGGTGTCTTCATAGTTGGTTCAAGAGCCAGAGGGGATTACTTGGAGACAAGTGACATAGATGTTGTCATAGTGTCCAGTGACTTTAGGAGAATGAACTACGTTGAAAGGCTGAAGAAGCTAAGCCAATACAGGAGACCTGGAATAGACCCCTTCCCCTACACCCCTGAGGAGTGGGAAAATCCACAAATACTCTACTTGGTTCAAATGAAGAATGAGGCTAAGAGATTAGAGGACCTAATGGACACTTACTTAATGTATTAATGATAATTAGGCTCATCCTAATGTAGAAGCTTGGAGGCAGCCCATTACTTCACGTAAATATTCTAACCAACCTTAAAGAGGTAGGGTTACTGGCTACTTTACTGTGAACTCACGGTATTGAACCTTCGAAGGGTGGTGGTTCATCAATTCCCCCTTCACCTTTAAGAACAGCCTCAAGTACCTTTATTGAGTTTAACCTTGACAACATCCTATTATTGTTACCGCAGTACGGTGAGTAAACGCACCTTGGGCACCCATCCCTGCAGTTGCATGAAGTCACTATACTATATGCTACATCAATAACCTTATCAATCCTCTCCATGAGAAGCTTAGTGACTCCTGAACCCCCTGGGTAAGAGTCGTAAATCACAATGTGACCTGTGGGGTAAGAGACACCACCCATGTCCGTTGGTGCTGCATTAACTATAACTTCACCCGCTGATATTAGAACATGCTCAGTTGCGTGATAAGCCTTACCCTTCTCCATGAAGTCCCTTAACTCCACTGATGAGAAGTTCACTGGAGGCATATTGAGTAGTATACCCTTTGTCCTGAACCTGTACCTTATTGGTTCACTTAACCTGTACTCGCCAAGAGTCTCATTACTGCTCATCCTCTTAACAACGTATCCGTAGACCTCCTCCTCAATGTCTAGAATAGCGTACCTTATTGGAATACCCTTATACCTTGATTCCTCAATAACACTGACTACAGTTGGGTTACTATTGTACAGCGCCTTAGTTATTAATTCACCTGAATCCTCAGGAACAACTATGGCTCTCCTATGCTTCACGTCTAGTTCAAGAACCTTATACGTTGAACCACCATGCATATATATGGCTCCGGGGTAGAGTTCCCTAATGGCCATGGGCATCTCCCTATACCCAACTAACCCACCTCCCTTACGCCTAATTACGACAACATCACCATTACCTCTAATCACGTTGAACGAATTGACTGTTCTTAAGCCATCTACGGTTAGGAAAACCCTATCACCCCTAATGGAAACTAACCCTTCATTAACCAGTTTAACTATGAGGCCTCTTAAGTAGTCATCAAGTTCACTCAACTTGACGGCGGTTTCCTTAACCATGGCTAATAAGTGCCTTACAGCCACTTCATCATTATTGGGTTCCATGAACATTGGCTCAGGTGACCTATTGTAGAATTCCTCAGGGTGATTAGCGTAGTAAGTGCTCATTGGGTCATCCCCAAGCACCTGAATTACGTAAGCCCTCTGACCCCTTCTACCAACTCTCCCAGCCCTTTGAAGGTACTTTATGAAGCTAGGTGGATTAGTGGCCATTACTGCGAAGTCTGCGTCACCAATGTCAATACCCAGCTCCAGCGTTGGTGTAGCTAACACAACCTGTAGTTCACCGGATTTAAACGAATCCTCAACCCTCCTCCTCTCATCAGGCCTTAACCCAGCCCTATGAACAGCCACCTTACTGCCAATACCCATGGTGTTAACCATCCTCTTAATAACCTCCACCATCCAATGACTATCAGCAAAGACTATGCACTTCCTACCTAATTCAACACATAGCTTAACTAGGTTAGTAACCTCCTGCAGTTTCCCCCTCCTAATTGGCCTAAGCATTACGTGAACTAACTCGCCCCTTACCCCTCTAATACCCTCAATGTGAACCACCTCTGAGTTAATTAGGTTACTGAAGTACTGCATTGGGTTACCTATAGTCGCCGAGGCAGCAGCAAACTTAACTCCTGGGTTAAGGTTCTTAATTCTTCTAATCAAGTAATGCATGTGTGATCCCAGTACGCCATTATACACGTGAACCTCATCTATAGTGATGTAATCCACCGTTGACATGAACCTCCTGAACGCTGGGACGTGAAGCATAGCCGTATTCAACATGTCTGGGTTAGTTAAAACTAGGGAGTATTCACCATTATAAACCCCCCTCCTAACCTCCATTGGGGAATCAGCATCATATGTCGCAACTCTTAATCCTAATGGTTCAGCCAGGGACCTAAACCTGGATTCTTGATCCCTAGCCAGGGCCTTAGTTGGGTAAATCACAACCTCTCTCCTATGGTTAAGAGCCCTAGCCATTATGGGTATTAGGAATGCCTCAGTCTTACCTGTACCAGTACCTGACGTTACTATTGTGTTCTTCCCCTCAGTTATGCTTATGTATGCCTTATACTGGTATTCATAGAGCCTACCTATGCCCATAGCCTTAAGGGTATTGGCTAATTCAGCGGGCTTCACGTAGTCAACATCAATACTTGGCTCCACCCTATCCCCATTCTCGACGTTCGCGTATATGATCTGGTGGCCGTTATCAGCCAGTAACCTAGATAGGACATTATCACTCCTCGCTAATTCAATTATTGCTAACCTCCTGGACCTCAAATTAACCCCCACTTATGTTCAAAAAAGATTAAAACCTGTTTAATAAGCCTTAGGGATAAGGGAAGACTTAGATGACCTCTTAACCAGTGGCACAAGCCTATTAATAATGTTAGGAGGCACCTTATACACTGATGCTGCTATTTCATGAATAAGCCTATTGTTTGGTGCACACTTCTCAAGACCTAGCCTTATGCAGTAGGCGTATTTCTCAATCCTAATCTCGTTCTGGTTACTGAAGCGGCCTAGGGCAATGCCTTCAGCAATCTTAGTGGCTATGTAGAATTTAACGTAGTTAACGAGCCTCTGCCTAAGTGGCTCAAAGGTCTCGTAAAACACTCTATAGGTTCTTGAAATATCATCCTCAGGCATGAATCCTAGGACTGAACCAGTGTACACTAGCCTATAAACCCTGAAAACCTTCTCCTCAAGTGAATCGCCGAGAACCTGATTATCCTCTATTAGGTTCCTTAACGCTATCTTTGACTCATCACCATTATAATTCTTAATAATGCCATATGCCTCATCTGAAATTAACTCCACTTTAAATATTGAGCCGTAGTTCTCTTTAACTTCACGTTGGGTCACAAGCCCCATTCCATAGACCCCAACAACGTACACTGTAGCTAATTCCTTATCGTAAATGTCGATCTTACTTAGCCCTCTGAATGGCTCAATATCGTGTTCATCATAGTATTTCGTCAATAAGTTAACTAACTCACCCCTTGATACTATTTCCCCTCTAAGCACCTTATCCCAAAGCTCTACAGCAACGTTAACCCTCTCTTTATACAAGTCCTTAACCTCAACCATACTCCCCACTTCCTCCTGTACTAGGGGCTATAGGGGTAAGGCTTAATAAAACTGCCGCAGCTGGCGTATCTCATTCTTAATCAATTTAGTTCAATCTTGTCGTTAAGTTTATAAAGACTAAGACTATATAGGTTTCGGTGAGTTTGTATTGAAGGGACGATACGCAGAGCCTGCATAATAGGCGCCAGTGGTGTCATAGGCGGTGAATTACTTAGACTACTGCTTGATCATGGTAACGTTGAGGTTGTTTGCGCAACATCAAGAAGATTCGCGGGTGAATTCATCTATAGGATTCACCCAAACCTCAGGGGGTTCACTAACCTAAAGTTCACTCAACCCAGTATTGACGCTGTGCTTAAGAATGAGGCTGACGTAGTCTTCCTAGCCCTACCCCATGGTGAGTCAGTTAAATGGGTTCCTAAGGTTGTTGAAAGCGGCTTATTGGCCATAGACTTAAGCGCGGACTTCAGGTTAAAGAACCCTGATGACTACGTTAAGTGGTATCACTGGCCTCAACCACACCCATACCCTGATTTACTTAAGGCTGCTGCCTATGGTTTACCTGAACTGCACAGGGATGAGATTAAGGGCTCCAGGATAATTGCCGTACCTGGATGCATGGCCACAGCCTCAATAGTTTCACTTGCACCCCTGGTTAAGGGGCATTTAATCAATAGTGACTTCATAGTTGTTGACGCTAAAATAGCCAGTAGTGGTGCAGGGGCGGAGGGAACAGTGCTTGATTTCCATTGGCATAGGACACACGTGGTTAGGCCATATCAACCAGTTGGCCATAGGCACACGGCTGAAATAGAACAGGAATTAAGCCTATTGGCTGGAAGTCAAGTTAACGTTGCATTCACTCCACATGCGGTTGACATGGTTAGGGGGATTTTCGTAACTGGGCATGCTAAGCTGAGTGGTAGCCTTAATGAACCTGACTTGTGGAAGGCGTACAGGGGCATGTATGGTAATGAGAAGTTCATACGCATAGTTAAGGATAAGGCTGGCCTAGCCCATTACCCAAGTGTTAAGTATGTTGTGGGAACTAATATGATTGATGTTGGGTTTGAACTAGACCAGAGGCTTAATCGTGTTGTCGTATTCTCAGCAATAGATAACTTAATTAGGGGTGCTGCTGGGCAAGCCATTCAATCATTCAACATTAATCAAGGGTTCCCAGAAGATGAGGGACTTAGGTTCATTACACCATATCCAGTGTAGGTGATTAACAATGATGATTGTTAAGCTTGGTGGTTCAGTAATATGTGGTGGCGGCTTAGATAACGTGACTAATGATGTTGAACCAGGTACTGTTTTAATCCACGGCGGTGGCTGCATGGTTAACAGCATCATGGAGAGAATGGGTGTTAAACCAGTAATACTGAAGCACCCCAATGGATACACCAGTAGGTACACTGATGAAGAGACCCTTAAGGCTTACGTAATGACCATGATGTTCATTAATAAACTCATTGTGAGCAAGCTGAACGCAAGAGGGGTTAGAGCAATAGGCTTAAGCGGCGTTGACCTAGGGTTAGTTACAGCTAAGAGGAAGGAGAAGGTCATGGTAATTGATGAGAGGGGGAGAACCAGGGTTATTGACGGAGGATTCAGCGGCAGGGTGACTGGGGTTAATGTTAACCTCATGAACCTAATGTTAAGTAACTCCGATGTAGTTGTTGTAAGCCCAATAGCCATATCCCAGGAGGGGCTTATGCTTAACGTTGATGGTGATCAGATAGCTGAAAACATGGCTATATCAATGAACGTGAAGGAGCTAGTAATACTGACTAACGTTGACGGCGTACTGGTTAACGGTAAGCCTGTGGATAAGGTTACTAAGGCCAATGCTCAGCAAATTCTCCAATACGCAACAGGTGGTATGAGGAGAAAGCTTGAGACCGCCCTCAAGTTGAGTGAACTGGGCGTTAAGACAATTATCGCCAACGGCTTGAGGGATAAGCCAATACGATCCGCGCTTAATGGGGTAGGTACAGTAGTTGAATGAAACTCCGGGGTTTAGGTATGGATGTTTGACGTTAATATACTTTACATAGTGCCTATGCTTTCTTTTACTTTTATAGAAAAGTTTATAAACACGTAGAAAACAGAGGTAACTATGCAGGCGTTCAAAGTAACCTGCAAAGTATGTGGAACCGAGTTTGATGTGCCAGGAGACGTGATGGATGGTGAATTAACTAGTTGCCCAACATGTGGTACAAAGTACATTGTGAAGGTTAGTAAGGATAAGCTTGAACTAGAGGAGTTTAAGGGGGATGTTGAGGATTACGGCGAATAGGTGATTTCTATTGAAGTCCATATTCTCTACGACATAGTTAGGCTGGAGGAGAAGCTGTTAATTAATGAATTGAGTAAGCGGGGATTAAGTGCCAAGCCTATTAGGGCTGAGTTCATTAACATTAATGGCGGTAGCATTAACGCGGTTGGTTTAATTAGGGTAGCTGGTAGGAGTAAGGTTTTACCATTATCCTTCACTTACCAGGAACTGGGGCTTGGGTCAATTAACCCATTTAACAGCCTATACATTACCCACGACAAATTCCTCACACTAGTTAAGCTAATTAAGGCTGGTATACCAACACCAAAGTCAACGCTACTGCTGGATCATGGGGAGGAAGCGTTGAGTGCCCTTGGATCACCATTAATAATAAAGCCGACTGACGGTTCATGGGGTAGGTTGGTTGCCTTGGTTAATACGATTAGGGAAGCTAACTTAGTCATGAGGAGTTACGATGATGGTGTATTACTGGGCCAGGAGTACGTTAAGAAGCCTAAGCGAGATATTAGGGTTACTGTGGTTGGGGAGAGGGCTGTTGCAGCAATCTATAGGTATAGTGATGATTGGAGAACCAACACTGCTAGGGGTGGTTCAGCAGCCCCTGTTAAGATTGACCCGGAGCTTGAGGACATTTCAGTTAAGGCAAGCGTAGCCACAGGTTCAGTGTACTCAGGTGTGGATATTGTTGAATCTGAGAGGGGTTACCTCGTTCTTGAGGTTAACGGGGTACCTGAATTTAAGAACGTACAAAGGGTTACTGGGGTTAATGTTGCCGGTGAAATAGCTGAGGAGGTAGCTAGGCTAATTATTTCCTAATAAACTCACTAATAGCCTCAGCCAGTCTAAAACTAACCCTAACACCACTAACCTTACTTACCGCCTTAAATTCAGGGATACCATTTATTTCACTTATGTAGTACCCATCACTGCCCACTAGCACATCAACGCCAGCGTAGAATGCACCCACCGCCTCAGTAGCCTTAATAGCGTATTCCTCTAATTCCCCATTAACCTTAATGGGCATTGCTAATCCACCCCTAGCCACGTTACTCCTCCAGTCACCCTGAGGGGGCTTCCTCATCATTGACGCCACCACTGAACCATTAATTACAAAGATCCTTAAGTCACTGCCATCACCAATCCTCTCCTGAATAAGTACAGGTAAATGATCCTTAGCATGCTTTATGAGTAACTTAGCCTCACCATCACTTACAATGGCGGTTAACCTACCCCATGAACCTGACGCTGGCTTAACAATACGTCCACCACCGGCTACACCATCGATGATTGGTTCAAAGACTACGTAAGTGTCTGGAACAGGTAGGCCTATTTTCTTAAGTAGCGCTGCCGTAATGGCCTTATTCCAAGTTAACGAGAGTGTTAAGTACTTGTTTATTGATACGCCGCCAGTGTTCTCAATAATACCAGCCATTGTTATTGCAGTCCTATGGTTAAGGTTCCTTACCAGGAAGACTCCGTCAAGTTTCTCAATGTGAAGGGGCTTTGTGGATTGAAGAGTGTTAACGCTGATGCCGAGTTCATTAAATGCCCTAATTAACTCAACCTCCTCCTCCCTTAAGTAATCATACGTTATGGTTAATTCCACTGGAGGTCACCTAAACTTAATTCACCGCTCCATGGCTTAACGTTGAGTACGCCACCGTTCCAATACCATTTAAATGCCCTAGTTAACTCAAGACCCAGCGTTGAGTCTAGGATAATTGGGGTGGATGTGTCTGCAGCTAACCTGCGGGTTACGTAATCCTTATCCTCCGTGGAGCCTCCCGTAATTAGGATATCAACCTTACCAAGCTTCAAAGCCTCACGTGCATTCTCCTCATCAATCAAGGTTACCTCCTGGCTAAGCGTCTTCCTGATTTCTTCAATGTTCTTAACGTGGTCTTCATCGTAAGTGTACACTAATGCATTATTGTTCGGTATCCTTGATGGTGAAGTAGACAACCATGATTTAAGGAGAGCCTCCTCCAAAGTGCCCCCACTTGACGCAACCTCTCCAGTACTGTACATGACTGGGCCAAGTCTCGGGTACGCACCCCTTATTCTTGACCATGAGAATTGGGCTGATTTAACCCACCATTCCCTAGGCCTAATTAACCTATACCCCTCTAAGCCGAGCCCACTTATTGATGCTCTTAAGGCTAGCTTAGCTAGGTTAATTCCAGTAGCCTTACTGCTTAGGGGCATTGACCTGCTCGCCCTAATGTTAGCTTCAATTACGTATACCTTATCTCCCACTATGAATTGAACATTTAATGGACCCTTAACGCCAAGTTCTGAGGCTATTAAGTGGGTTACCTTAGCCATTTCATTAACCTGCCCATTACTTAACCTGTAACTCAACCCATTAGGAACCAGGACCATTGTACTATCCCCAGAATGCACACCGGGTGGTTCTACGTGTTCTATAGGGACTAGTATGGTTCCCTTACCATCACTGACACCATCAGTCTCAGCCTCTACACCACCCTTTAAAAACTTTGACACTAATACTGGGTGTTCTGGGCTTATTCTAGTAGCCTTCTCGATAAAACTAGTTAATTCACCCCTATTCCTAGCTACACCCATGTATGTTCCACCAAGTACGTAACTGGGCCTCACTATGACTGGGTAATCAAGCCACCTCTCCACCAGGTTGATTAACTCACTTACACTGTTTGCGTAGGCCCATGGTGGTTGAGCCACGTTAAGCTTATCGAGTAGTTTAGAGAACTTAACCCTGTCCTCGGCTAGGTCAATGGAGCTTGGGCTAGTGCCAAGTATCCTGGAGTCCCCTATCCATGAGCGGGCCTTACTGTATAGCCTTTGCCCAATTTGACCACCAGCCCAAAGCACCACTAGCTTAGGGTTCTCCTTAGCTATAATCCACCTAAGCGACTCCGGTGTTAATTCCTCGAAGAATAGCTTATCTGCGAAGTCCCAGTCAGTACTGACCGTTTCAGGGTTATAATTGACTACACCAACCCTGTAACCCAGTTCCTTAAGGCCTAAGACCGTGTTAACCACCGACCAGTCGAACTCAACGCTGACACCTATCCTGAATACACCTGCACCAATCACTAATGCATCAACACCAGGCCCAGTATCATCATCAAACTGACCACCACTGGTCAAGTATAGGTAGTTTGTTGAAGCAGGCCATTCACCAGCAAGGGTATCTATCTGCTTTACAACCTTGACAACACCCTGCATTGGGTTTGCCCCAATTCCCCTTAACTGCTCCTCACTAAAGCCGAGGGCGTAAACCTCACTAATGGGTACTTCACCACCCCCCTTAATTAATTCATAAGTATCTACGATATTCTTAATGGCATTTATGAAGAACTTATCAACGCCAGTCCATTCTGAAATCTCATCAACACTGTAGCCATCCTTGAGGAGTCTAGCCGCGTACAGGAACCAGTACGGTTTCCTCTCCTTAACCATCTTAACAGCAGTCTCAATTGTTGATTCATTGTATATGCGTCCACCAACTAACCCAGGCTCACCTATGTCCAGCATTCTCACGGCCTTTTGCCAAGCCTCCTCAAGGGTTCTACCAATACCCATCACTTCACCTATGCTCATCATTTCAGGACCAAGCGACTCATCAACGTTAAACCTATCGTTCTCCCATCTAGGTATCTTAACCACCACGTAGTCTAGGCTTGGTTCAAAGGCTGTGATAGTTCTCCCAGTTACCTTATTCATGAGTTCACTTAGCCTATATCCTAAGGCAAGCTTAGCCGCTATGTAGGCTAATGGGTAACCTGACGCTTTACTGGCTAGCGCACTTGACCTACTCATCCTTGGGTTAGTCTCAACTATGTACATTTCAGGGCCCTTATTATTGATGGCTACCTGCACATTACATTCACCTATTAGTCCAATGGATTCAGCCACCTTGATTGATATGAACCTTGACCTCTGGTACTCATCATTAGTTAACGTTAGGCATGGAGCCACCACCACTGAATCACCAGTGTGAATGCCCATTGGGTCAATGTTCTCCATGCACACAACCGCCACTGAATCACCGTGGGAATCCCTCATAACCTCAAACTCAATCTCCTTCCATCCACCAATGTACTTCTCTATCAGTACCTCCTTGATTTCACTTTGGGCAAGCGCCTTATGCATCCTATTAACCAACTCCTCACTACTCCTAGCCGTAAACGCCCCTGCACCACCTAGGTTGAATGAAACCCTAACCAACACTGGGTAACCTATCTCCTCAGCTCCCCGTAATGCCTCCTCAACATTGTGCGCTGTTACTGACCTGAGGACTGGTAATCCCCTACTCAACATGAGGTTCTTGAATAAGTCCCTACTTAACGCGCTCCTAATGCCCTCCACCGGTGTACCCAGTACCTTAACACCATACTTACTCAACACCCCTGCATCATTAAGGTTTACGCATGCTGACAATGCTGTTTGACCCCCGAAGCCGCAGGCCACGGCATCAGGTCTCTCTTCCTCAATAATCTTCTCAAGGAATTGGGTCTTAATTGGGGTGAAGTAAACCCTATCAGCGAACACATTAGTAGTTTGAACAGTGGCTACGTTTGGGTTAACCAGTATTGTCCTAATACCCTCCTCCCTAAAGGCCTTTAATGCCTGAATCCCGGAGTAATCGAATTCAGCAGCCTCAGCAACCTTAATTGGGCCACTGCCAATGATTAAGACACTCCTCACATCCAACCTGATTCACCCTTAATGACGCTTATGAACTTGTCGAAAACCCACCTAGTATCCACTGGGCCTGGTCTAGCTTCAGGGTGGAATTGGGTTGTTAATATTGGTAGGTTCTCATGGTAAAGTCCCTCTACTGTACCATCATCAGGCTGCACTGCCCAAACCTTAAGCCCAGTGCCGTTTAGGGTTGATGGATCCACTGCGTAGCCATGGTTGTGGGTGGTTACGTAGACCTTATTCCTAACTAAGTCAAGAACAGGCTTATTAATTGCCCTATGCCCATACTTCATTTTAAATAACCTCGCGCCCATTCCCACTGCAACCAACTGATGTCCTAGGCATATGCCGAGGGTTGGTTTACGATCCTTAACAACGTCATCAATTAAGCTTGATAATTCAGTTAGAAGCATTGGGTTACCTGGCCCATTACTTATCAACACACCGTCACAGTCAAGCGCCTTCCTCCACATTAAGCATGGGTAACGGACAACCTCAACACCTCTGCTAACCAATTCCCTAACTATACCCAGCTTAACGCCGCAATCCACTATGCCTATACACGGGTCCTCACCCTCATAAACTATTGGCTCCCGTGGTGAAACTAGTTCAGTGAAATTAATGGAATCGTACGGTGGGGTCTCCTTAATTATTCCCAACCCCCTCTGGGGGTTATCGGTAATAGCCCCCATTATTACCCCATATTCCCTAAGCTTCACTGTTAATGCCCTTGTATCAACCCTGAAGATTCCTGGCACATCCTGTCTCCTGAGCCACTCATCCAGGCTCATTACTGACTTGTAGTGATTCGGCTTAGTTAAATCAAATATGACTACGCCATTAACCTGAATTGAGTCGCTCTCCCACTGGTCCTGTGAAACCCCATAATTACCTATTAGTGGGCTTGTGAAGACTAGTATTTGACCCCTGTATGATGGGTCAGTTAAGGACTCGGGGTAACCAACGTTAGCTGTTGTGAAGACTACTTCCCCCACAGTCTCTGAATCTGCACCGAATGCGTAACCCTTGTAAACGCTACCATCAGCAAGCACTAGGTAGCGTTCCTTATACTTCATGCTCGTCCCATCATATCAACAAACCCTACTAACAATCCTACTTATAAACTTTACTACTAAACTTGAATCAACATGAGTGAGGATTATGAGTGTTGGACTTTGTGTTAATACGCCCACTATGCATCATCCTAGGCATAACTTTTTTAAGACCTAACATGAGTTAGAACTTAATGTTGAGTGAACTTGTTCAAGAATCACCAGTGGTGGTTAATATTAAGGATAGGTTATCCTCAGTAATACCAAGGATGAAGGAGTTGAGGATTCATACTGCTCCTGTGGTTAATGATTCAGGTAAACTTATTGGCGTAATAGATTATAGGGATTTATTAAGGAGGAAGGCACCCCTTGGGTCAAGGGCATCCTCAGTCATGCTTCCACCCCACTCAATAAGCATTAACACTAATATTGATAACGTGGTTAGGAGATTTTATGAAACGAGGCTTCGGGAATACCCAGTTATTGACAATAACGGTAAGTTAATCGGCATATTAACTAGAGGCAGGTTACTTACGGCAATAAAGGATCAACTACCGGTTAACGCTAAGGTCAGTGACTACATGACTAAGCCTATTCTCACAATAACCCCAAGTGACAATGTGGCTAAGGCTAGGTGGCTAATGATTAAGCACGGTATTAGCAGGCTACCTGTGGTTGATGGTAATAGGTTAGTTGGTATAGTATCATTAACGGACTTAATTGAGAAAATATACTACGTCTCAATACCTAGGAGAGCTAGGAGGGGGGATTTCTCAGGTGAGGAGGAGTTTCTAGCAGCACCAGTGAGTAGTATAATGAATACCCAGGTTTACTCAATAAGCCCTGATAAACCCTTAAATAAGGCCGTGGATTTAATGGTTAGTAAGGGTGTTACAGGCATAATAGTGGTTGATGGTGATAAGGCTGTTGGCGTATTATCAGGTAGTGATGTGCTTAAGGCTTACATGGACTCTAAGAAGATTATCCTCCCCATTCAAGCTAGGATAGAGATCAATGATGATGCCAAGCCATTAATAGAGAAGGTGATTAATAATCACTTAGAGAAGATCAGTAAACTTGTTAATGTAGTTGATTTTAAAGTTGACATAAGGGCTAGGGACTCTGGAAAGAGGTATGAAGTTACAGTAAGGCTTAAGGATGATAAGGAGCTTCACACTGCATCAGCCGAGGATAGGGACCCAGTGAGTGCTATTAGGGAGGCTATGGATAAGGTAATGCAGAGCATAATTAAGAACGTCTCTAAAGCTAGGGATACTAAGAGGAGGAGTAGAATCCAGGAGTAATTCAACATATGTTGATTATTTCATAGTAAATCTAAAATCACCCCCTTTAAGCTAATGATCAATATTAATAAATGATTTAAGGCCTAGGTTGAACCTAATTCACGCATCTACGTATTTCACGCAACAGCATATTAAGAGAATGATAAGGCAATGGAGGGGCATAGTTATTTTTAATGTGTAACACATATAAGATGGTTCATTAAACTTCCCTTAATGCCCGAGTTTAGGTTTCCCAATGGTGTGGTGGTTGAATTAATAAAGGGTGATATAACTACTCTTGAGACTGACGCCATCGTTAATGCTGCCAATTCATATCTTGAACATGGTGGTGGTGTTGCTGGGGCAATTGTTAGGAGGGGTGGTTGGGAGATTCAGGAGGAGTCGAGGGAATGGGTTAGGAGGCATGGTCCAGTGCCGGTTGGTGGCGTTGCAGTAACGGGCGCTGGGAGGTTAAGGGCAAAGTATGTGATTCATGCTGTTGGCCCTAGGTGCGGTGTTGAACCCATTGAGAAGCTTGACGATGCCGTCACCAACTCACTAAGGAAGGCTGAGGAGTTAAACTTAGTAAGTATAGCTTTTCCAGCAATTAGTACCGGTATCTTCGGTTGCCCATACGAGGATGCTGCAGTAATAATGGCTAAGGCTATAATGCGTGAAGCACCTAAGCTAAGTAGTGTTAAGAGGATAGTAATATGCCTATACGATGATGAAGCATTCAATGTGTTTAATAGGGTATTTAACAAGGAGCTTAAGGACTTTAAAACCTCATGAATTAAGTGAATCTAACTAAGCGTAATGATCCCATACGGTATACTTCATGAGTTTTAATGATGAATAGCTTGAGTTCATTGCTCAATTCCTTTGGGTGATGGACCTTTAAGTACGATGTAACATTTAAATATTCACGAGGTATATTAGCTGTAATGCTGTATTATGACATTGAACCGACAGGGATACCGGGGCTTGATGAGGTTATTGGAGGCGGCTTAATTAAGGGTAGGACCTACTTAGTTACTGGGGAGACTGGTGTAGGTAAGACTCTATTCTCCCTTTCATTCCTCCTCAACGGTTATAGGCTTGGGGAGCCGGGAATATATGTTTCAGTTGATGAGACATATGAGCAATTCGCTAATGGCGCATTAAGGTTTGGTTGGGATATTAATGCCTTAACTAGGACAGGCTTCTTCAGGATACTGGTCCCGGAAATGGATATTCTTGATACTATTAGGGAGAAGGATCCATCAGTGGTCGCCAGAATGATGGTTGAGTCCATTGCTGACTACGCAGCCTCAATTGGAGCTAAGAGACTTGTCATAGACCCAATTGCACCATTAGTAGCCATGGAGAAGGATGTTCAAGTGCTTAGGGAGTACATTAGGGAGTTGGTTATGGGTATTGAGAGGAAGATTCAAGCAACATCAATAATAACCACAGAGGTGCCAGCTGGCTCTAGGGCTATATCGAGGTATGGTGTTGAGGAGTTCTTGGCAACAGGAGTCTTCATACTTGGGTTAGCTAGGACAAATAATGGCTTCAAGAGGTACTTATTCATAAGGAAGATGAGGTGGCAGCCTGTTCAACCAGCAGTCTACGAATTCACCATAGAGAGCGGTGTTGGGGTTGTGGTTAAGGGGCCCTTAAAGGGAGTCTACATACCCTACATGTCTCAAGCACCCATAGTACTTGAAGAGGAGGTTTAAGTGAGGATACTGGTAACAGGTGTTGCTAAGTCAGGTAAGTCAACAATCCTGAGAATACTAGCTGAATTAGGCTACAGGACGATTAACGTATCAGATCTACTTGTGGAGAGTAGTTGCGTTAAGTGGAATGAGAATTACCAATCATTCGACATTACTGATAAGGACTGCGCAGCCAACTTAGTGAATAAAACTATTTTGAAATGTAACGTGAACTGCGCCTTAGAGACCGTTGCCTATGAATTAGTAGATCCCAGTTACGTGGATTTAGTGATTATAGTTAGGCGTGATCCAATGGAACTTTACGAGGAATACAATAGGTTAAAGTGGCCCTGCGTGAAGATTTTCAATAATACTATTAGCGAAGTCACTGGTTCCCACGTTAGTGACGTAGAGTCACTGTTTAATGGTAAGGTTAGGCAATTAGTTTTCACGAGTAATATAAGTGAACTAAGAACTAAGGTTCTCATGGCGATTAATAATGATTTAAATGAACAGGTTGATTGGTTGGTGAAGTACAGTGATGATGAGAGGTTTCACTCAATATTAATGAGTGTTGAGGGTTGTTTTTAGTGTTTGATTGCTATTGTTTTTACTTGCCTGTTCCCGT
>NZ_JAGDXD010000002.1 GCF_023256255.1 Caldivirga sp.
CACAACACTAGTAATAGGCATAGTAATCATAGTGATTATAGTAGCAGCAATAGCAACAATAATAGCAATGAGAAGGAAATGAGAGTAGGCTTGAATTTTGCTTGAATTTTAGGATTAAAATTATAATTTTTGCAACTTTTATGAATACTTTAGATTATGGGGTATTAATGTGGTAATTTGATGTGATTGGTTTTTAGGCGTATTGGTGATCGTTATCACTAAATATGGTATTAAGGATTTTCCTGAGGCTAATTCTTAATTGGTGACTAATTGTGCTTGTTGATAGGCTAAGTTCCTTGGCTAGTGTTCTTAAGCTGGCTTCCCTTGGTTCATTAAAGAAGCCTAACTTATACGCCTTATGTAGTGTGTTTAATTCAGCCTTGGTTAGTACTGAGGTTACCTTACTGAAGTTTATTAGGCTTAGCGCATCGATTACATTAACGTTCCTTGAACGTGTATTAATTATTTTCCCATTAGTCTTAAGACTATTGAAGAGTAAATCCAAGTCAACGTTAACTGGGAATAAGAATCCCCAGTTCTCAATCCCATTAGTTATGTAATCCTTAACCTCAATACCATAAAATAACCTTGCCTTATACCTAGTTGAGTTACCTAACCTAGATTTAATAACAACCCCAATTCTCTTTGGATAACCCTTATTCATTGGCTCAAATTTAACTAGCTCCTCAACGCTAGGATCATTACTAAGTATGTTGAATAGTCTCCTTAGGCTTAGCTTATTCTTAACCTTAAGCATTGCAAACTCGTAAACATGGCTCTTTAAACCATCAACATAAGACTCCACTACATTATACTCATAACCATCAAACGTAGCCTTAGCTGTCCAGTCAGTTTCATGTATGTAGCTGAATTCAATATACTTAAAGTTCGCTTTTCCAAAATCGAGTAAGTAATTCACGTAATGTCTTAATTCTTGACTTATTTTTATACTTTATCCAAAAACAATACTTAATGCATCTAAGGTTTCATCATATGAGGTGTTTTCCTTAAGAAGACTCACAATGATTATTAATTAGGTAACCCAGATTGGTTTTACAATTAGGAAAGTTGTAAGTCAAAAAGTAAGCAATGAATTTAAAGCATCTTAAGGAATTTCATAAACCCTACTCAATCCTTATCTTAATAGTCCTCTTAGTATCCTCCACCTCCTCCTTCGGTATCTCCCTGTAAGTTAGCCACCATGCATAACCCTTATACTGCTGAAGTCTCTTGGGGGCTTCCTCAACATTGTGAGGTGGTGGGTTCAACATATTCTCGCCAATTATCTCATTATATGGCCAATTGGCTGGGGCCACTGTACCATACCTATCAATTAATTGTAGAGTCCTCACTGCTCTTAAAATCTCTGGAATATTTCTACCAAGCTCCAGTGGATAATACATTATTAATCTAACAGTGGCCTTATCATCAACAATGAAAACTGCCCTAACGGTGCTTGTGCTTGATTCAGCGTGAATCATGCCTAGTCTCTTGGATACATTGCCCATTGGGTCAGCTATTATTGGGAACGGTATCTTAACACCCAGGGTCTTCTCAATCCAAGTAACCCACTCAATGTGGCTAATGTCAGTATCCACGGATAAGCCTATTAACTCAGTGTTCAGTTTCCTAAAGTCATCATATCTCTTGGCGAAGCTAACGAACTCAGTGGTGCATACTGGTGTGAAGTCGCCAGGATGACTGAAGAGTACGAACCACTTACCCTTATAGTAGTCTGGTAGTTTTAATTTTCCATGCGTAGTAGTTACCTCCATTTCAGGGAATTTCTCCCCTATGAGGGGCATTCTGAATCCCTCGCTCATAACTTATCAATAATATTTAGACGCATACCTTTTTAAATATTCCGTGCTCAACACTCTATTATCATGCCCTTAACATGGTGTTTAATTTAAAGGTAATAAGGTACGTGTAGATTAACCCAAATAAAACATTATTTTAACTTACTTAGCTATGGTTACTGTTTACCACTTGAGCATTTACCAAGGATCTTAACTAACTCAAGCGCCACCCCTAATCCTCTTTGAACATCCTCATCACCTAATGCCCTCCAAAGCCCCATTAATCCCTTAACGGGCTTAGCATTGGAAACTGCATCAACATTCTTACTCATGCATCCTCCTAAGTTCTGCATCATCTCCTTAAGCCTAATCACATCATTAGCGTCTAATTTATTCATTAAGCCTAAGCTACCGTCTAACGCGATGGCTAGGAGCCTAAACACTGCAGGGTCCTGGAATAAATACTGTATAAGCTCCTCGAACCTATTAAGTATCAGCATTACTGAATCTAGAACACCACTGCGTTTTAACTCCACTATTAGTTCAATTAAACCCTTCAACTCATCGGCGTTCTCAGCAAGTATGCTTAATGCCTCAGCTAGTTTTTCATCAGGGCTTACTTGAGCCTGTTCTTGGGTTGTCATGGTCATTCACCTCACATTGTTGTCTGCAGCCACGTCTTGTAGAATAGGTCCTTTATAAGCTTACCCAATGGTGACGTCAATATGCTGTAGCAGTTACCCATCCATAAGGCCTTATTGTTCTTGAGGTCAAGCTTAATATCGCAGTTAAACATCATGCCTAAGTCACCGTAATCCATTGCGCATGCCATTGCGTTTATTTGAGCTGGATCAAAGGGTTCACCAAGGAGTTCACCGGCAATTGCAGCTGCGCTGGCTAATGCAGTGAAGTGAACAGGCACACCGGCGGTTGGTAAGCCTATGGCTGGCATTGAGTGTTCACCAGGTAGGTACACGTCATCGTATTTAATGCTCCTGCCAGTATACACGTTTATTGTAGTCCACCTACCACTTGGGGTATCAGTGACAAGTGGGGTTCCCTCAAAGGGCTTAGGTAACCTAGCTGGTGGGACTACTATAAGTAGGTCATACTTAACCTTATCAGAGGTGAGTACAACAACCTTATTCTTATCATCAACCTCAATAGGCTTAGCGTTACCAATGTACTTAATCCCCTTCTGGGTGAAGACATCCTCAGTTATCTTAACTGCCTCCAGGCCCAACGGCTGTATGGGCTTTTCAAATGGGTGTATGAGTGTTAAATCAACCTTATCCCTAATCCCCCTCTTCCTAAATATGGTGTCTAATTGAGCAATAATCTCAAAGGGGTAAACACCACACCTGTATATTGGCTCAGGGGTGAAGACTACTAAGCTTCCTCCCTTAAAGTTCATTAAAGCTTCCCTTAACTTAAGCGCCCCATCTAGGGTGAAGTTATGGTAACCTACCCCTATGTTGTATGATTTAAAATCGAACTCGGTGCCAAGGCTAGCCAGTAAGTAGTCGTAGTTGAATTTACCTTTATCAGTCTCAACGACCCTATTATCAGGATCTATCTTAGTTACAGTAGCCTTAACGCTCCTAACACCTCTTTTACCAAGCATGGATAATGGTAGTTGAGCCTGTGCTGGATCCATGTCACCTAGGGCAATGTTAACTAGTAACGGTGGCAATAGGTAATAATCAGTATCACTTATTAATGTTACCTCAGCATCAACACGGTTCCTTAACCTCTCCGCAAGCTTCTTAGCAGCAACTACACCACCAACGCCACCACCTAGCACTAGGATTTTCTTCCCCATAGTGTCCACGGTTTCTTTCCTAGCTTTTAAGCATTAATGCTATGGTACTTCAGCACATGTGAAATACCACTTAGCTTACATTTCCATAATATCTACGTTATATTAATATATTAATGTATAATGTTAGAATTTAATTGAATTATATAATATAATTCATCATGCAACTTATTTTCTTAGAGTTATGTAAGATCAATAATTGTTCATGAGCATTATTTAAATGCTAATATGTGAACTATAGTTATGATTAAACTATGATTAATTAAATGCAACTCAACTCTGCCTTAACTTAACCCTCCCACTTAATAATCTATTAGTCTCCTCAGCTAACCTCTTATCCCATTCCTCATAGTCATGATACCCAATGAGTTGGTAAACATCCTCCCTACTCATCATGTCATTGATTAAATTCAATTGAGTTCCCTCATTCTTAAGCGTAATTAATGCCCTCTTAACAGCACCCATGGCGTACCTGAATGTTGTGACTGGGAATATGACTATCCTGTAGCCCATTTCCTCAAATTCCTTGGCGGTAATGTATGGTGTTTTTCCAAACTCAGTCATGTTTGCCAGTAAGGGTGCCTTAACCCTCCTGGCGAACTCCATGAATTCTTCCCTACTATGGAGGGCCTCAGGGAATATTACGTCAGCACCAGCCTCGATGTAAACCTTAGCCCTCTCTACGGCTGAATCAAAACCCTCTACATCCCTAGCGTCGGTCCTAGCTATTATTATGAAGTTCTCATCCCTCCTAGCCTCTACTGCAGCCTTAATCTTCTTAACCATTTCATCAATAGTCACCACCCTCTTACCGGCTAAGTGCCCACACTTCTTAGGCATTTCCTGATCCTCAATGTGAACAGCGGATACGCCAACATCCTCAAGTTCCCTAATAGTCCTAGTAATGTTTAATGCCTCTCCAAAACCAGTATCAACATCAACAATAAGAGGTATACTTATTGCATTAGTGAAGAACCTCAGGTAGTATGATAATTCACTAAGCGTGAAGACACCTAAGTCGGGTAAGCCAAGCATATTTGAGTACGCAGCACCGCTAAAGTAAACAGCCTCAAACCCCAGTTCCTCGGCTAACATTGCCGCGGCTGGGATGAAAACACCGGGAGCCACTATTATACCACCCTTACTTAGCCTTTCCCTTAACCTACCCCTAATTTCACTTGGCTTTGGTTTACCCTTATCAAGTAGTATAGGTTTCATGACTTAAGCCTAGATTAGGGGATTAAAGTAGTTTCACGTTAAGTTTAAGAGGGATAAGGTTTCCTAATAATGAGGATTTGATGAGTTTTAGTTAAGGTGATTAGCTATTTAATTAGGGATTAAGAATCCTAAAGTTAAGAACCCTGCTTATTAGCACTACTTGATGCCCTTTGCTTCGACTCAATCCTCCTCTGCTCCTCCTCCGAGGTTAAGAACAAGCTAGTCCTCTGTCTGCCACCCATATTCTACACGTTTAGGCCGCCCTATTTAAACCTTAAGTATAGTCACTGTTAAAACCTTAAGGTCTAGTGATAAATGGTTAGTCATGATTTCAGTTAGGTATTTTAAGGATGGTGAATTAACTAGGATTAAACTGAGGATAAATGGTTCAGCGTCTGTTGATTTACCTGATAATGTAATTGCAATACCAGCCTTTGCAGATATGCATGTTCACCTTAGGGATTGGGGTGAAAGCTATAAGGAGGACTTAACCTCAGGTTCAAGGGCAGCCTTAGCAGGCGGCGTAGCCGCAGTTGGGGACATGCCTAATACTAAGCCCCCAGTACGTGATCCTGACTTAGCCCTTAAGAGAATTAAGGATGCTTCAACCCTTAAAATAAACTATAGGCTACACGGTGGTGTCCCAACAGACCTCAGCCTACTGAAAGGTTACGTTAATATTGGTATTAGGAGCATTAAGGTTTATCCTGAGGATTATGGGCTAATTGAGGGGATAATTAAGGCGGCTGCGGTTAACAACATGATTATTATCATTCATTGTGAGGATCCTTCATTGTTCAGAAGCCTTAAGGGTAATGACTCAAGAATTCACGGTGAGAATAGGCCCATTGATGCCGAGTTCACATGTGCATTAAGGGTGATGCAGCTTGCCTTAATCCATGGTGCAAGGGTTCATTTAACTCATGTGACTGACCCAAGGATTGTCGACTTAGCTAAGTTAAGCAATAGGATTACCATTGATGCTACAATGCATCATTTACTGCTTGATGAAGAATCATGCATTGAGCAGGTTAATGACCCATTTTACTGTAAGGTTAATCCACCGTTGAGGAATAGGTCGATTAGGCGTGAATTACTAAGAAGGTTAATAGATGGTTCAATCAGCATTATTGCAAGTGACCACGCCCCTCATGCCAGTGGCGAGAAGTTTCAAAATAATTATGATAATACATCCCCAGGATTTCCCGGTTTGGAAACGACGAGTCTTCTCCTACTTGACCTATGGAGGAGGGGGTTACTGGACTTAAGCAGGGTTATTGAGGCTTACTCATCTAACCCACTTAAGATACTTGGGGTAGATAATGATGCTCATTTGCTCATTGACACTAAGTCAAGTACAGTAATAGACCCAGACCTATTCATGAGTAAGGCTAAGCATAGTCCATTCTCAGGCTGGGTTACAATGAATAGGTTAATTGGATTAATTAAGGGGGGAGAATTGTTGATGGTGGATTCAGACTATGAGAAAGTATTTCCCGGTCTCATTAATGAGAATACCCTAGTTAAACTAAGTAGGTCAACTAAGTAACATTAACCATTAGTGGATTAACCTAAAACGCATTAGTGTAGCGAGTAAACATTATTAAGACTAGCCTACAACGGGAATTGACTCAGGATGGCAACAGTAAAGGTAACCTTAAGTCCACAGGATTATAGGAGTAAGGTGTGGGTTGATTGGTGTCCTGGTTGTGGTAATTTTGGTATTTTGGCTGCTGAGACCCAGGCCTTTGCTGAACTTGGGTTAAATCCAAGGGAAACAGTTGTGGTTTCTGGTATTGGGTGTTCAGGTAAAACACCCCACTTCATGAATGTTGAAGGGGTGCATACACTGCATGGTAGGTCGATACCGTATGCAATGGGTATTAAATTAGCTAACCCTAATTTAACTGTTGTTGTTAATGGTGGTGATGGTGATTTGCTTGGTATTGGTGTTGGTCATTTTGTTAGTGCTGGTAGGTATAATGTTGATTTAACCATTATTCTTCATGATAATGGTGTTTATGGTTTAACTAAGGGTCAGGCTTCACCTACTTTGCCTAGGAATGTTAAGACTAAGGCCTTGCCTAAGCCTAATATTAAGGATGCGGTTAACCCAATAGTCCTAGCCCTAGCAAGCGGCTACACCTTCGTGGCTAGGGCATACGCATACGACACTAGGCACTTAAAGGAGGTAATAAAGGAGGCAATAAGGCATAAGGGAACAGCACTAGTAGACGTCCTACAACCATGCCCAACATACAACGACATAAACACAAAAGAATGGTACGACAAAAGAATATACAAACTAGAAAACGAAAAATGGGATCCCAAGGTTAAGGATCCTAAGGAGGTTGAGGAGAAACTCGTTAAGGCTATTGAAAAGGCTAGGGAACCTATGGATGAGAAGATACCTATAGGGATATTTTACCAAAATGAACTTGAGCCAACATATACTGATAGATTAGCATCAAGAATAAGCAATTACCTTGAACTACCACCAGCCAAGCAAATTATTGATTATAATGGTGAATCCTTAACATTAATCGACAAGATACTTGAGAAGAGAAGGGTAATATAATTCTCCTTAAATAATCTACTAAATATTGAAAGTCATTAAACGTAACTCGCCTATTAAGCTTCATTTAATTAACAAGCTCATCCTAAACTAATCCTCATGAAGGTCATTAATTTCACTTACCGAACTTCCTCTCAACACTCGCATAGTACCTTAAGGCCTCTTGGAAATCCTCTCTGCTGAAGTCAGGCCAGTATTTATCAAGGAAGTACAACTCAGCGTAGATTGACTCCAATGGAAAGAAATTGCTCAGTCTCCTCTCGCCTCCAGTCCTGATTACGAGGTCTATGAATGGGTTAGGTAGGAAACTGGTTGGTAGTAGTTTAACCAATTCATCATCCTTAATGTACCTACCAACCTTAGTTATTGCTGTATTGATTAAGTCCACGATGGATTGATAACCCCCATAGACTACTGCCAGGTTAAGGAAGTGGGAATTATACATTTCCGTAGTGGTCATGGTCTTAATAGCCTCATCAACAACATACGGTGGTAGGTTCCTCCACCTGCCTATTAAAGTAACCTTAACCTTATTATCGTGAATTCTGGGATCTTCCCTAGCCTTCTTAAGCTTCCTAATGAGTAATTCGTAGAGAATTCTCTTCTCCATCTCACTCCTATTCACGAAATTCTCGTAGGATAGTATATAAACTGTGACTGTTTGCACATTATTATCAAGTGCCCATTCTAAAACCTCCTCAACCTTATCTGAACCAATTAAGTATGCTGTGTATATATCCATGCCATGAGCCATCGCCCACCTTCTATTGCCATCTGGTATTATCCCAATATGATTTGGCACACGCTGAACATTATTAGCCATATCTGTTGCTCAATATCTAGTAGTTCAATTTATAAAAATTACTGTATAGTAAAGACCATGCTTTGATATTTACATACATGTATATGGATATTAGGGTAGATCAATATTCGATAATATTACATAAAATATTAACTAGACCTTATACAGAGTAGGTAATAAACCCTAGCTTAGATTAAAGCCATATTGTCTACTATTGGCGAAGCATTTATTAACTAGAAGTCAGCTTCTCCATTATGAAGTTTTGCCCTAAGTGTGGAACCGCCATGGTTCCAGTTAAGAAGGGAAATGCAACATACTTGAAGTGCCCTAAATGTGGGTATGAAGAGAAGGTTAACAAGAAGGATAGGAAGTCTTTCGTCGAGAGGAGCGTTGTTGAGGAGGATAAGCGCGTTAAGGTACCTATAGTTGAGAATAAGAGTAGTTCAGGAGAGGAGGTTGATGAAGACTACCGTAAACAACTCCTAGATAATTTACTGGAAATGGGGGAGGACTTTGATTAATGTAGAATACATTAACTTGTGTGATTTTCATTCCATTCTTTGTAGTTCCTGAAAACCATTAGTTCCTAAATTAATAATACCTTAGTATTAACTCTATATTTTGAATACGCAGTAGAATTTAGTACTTAGGCTAAGAAGTACGCTTGATTACGTTATGGTACGTGAGTTAAAACAAGCTCTACTTTGTTCTTAGTTAAATTAGGGTATTATTAGGTATAGGGTATGAGTTTAAGCCATGCTCAAGCCTTAAGTGTCTAGCTAATTTCTCGCTGTGGCCATAAATTGTGTAGATTCTCTTTGCCCTTGAGTTCACTGCGAAGTCTACTAGCCCGTTAAAGTCGCTATGGCTGCTTAACTGAATGTGAACATGCTTCCTAATCCATCCTCCAGGGGCACCACCTGTTACTAATGCTATTACTGAGTCATTAACCGATTTGATTCTTGGAGGTATATCAGCAACTATAATGTCACTGTCATTGTGTAGGGTGCTTATGTTCAGCAGTATACTGTTAAGTGAATGCACATTCTTATCCATTGCAACGTTAAATCCATTATTAATGAGCAACTTATATAGTTCCTGTCCCTTACCAAGGGCAAAGCCTGAGAGCACTAGTTTAAGCCCCTTCATTATTGTTCTCTCCGCTAAGTCAAGTATATCGTTGTATACGTTATCACGTGGTTCAAAGTGGAAACTTGGATCCCCATATGTGCTCTCAATGACTAGTATATCTACGTCAGGATAGGGCTCAGCCCCCTTAAGTATGATACTATCTTCAACATTCATGTCACCCGTCAATAATACTGAACCATGCTTGAATTCAATCAAGTACATTAAACTACCCATCACATGACCTGCGTTTAATGGTATTACACTGAAGTCATCAAAGATTATTGGCTTATTTGGATATGCCACGGTTACACCAGCCCCAAGCCTTAACCCCCTGAATTCCCTAAGTATTCTTAAAGTCTCACCACTCATTATTACTCTCCTGGCTTTAGATACATGGCTTGTATAATGATCGCTATGCCCATGAGTTATCAATACTGCATCATAATTATCTATGAATCTACGTGTAGGATCTACGAGTATGCTATGGCCACAGCATGAAACTTCAATTCCACCAAACCTTCTAATGACACTAATCATCCTAGTTAGTTAATGTTAGGCTAGTTTAATTACTTTTCCCGGTTATGGATTTAAGGCATAGCAAGCTTCCATGGTTTACTCATCCTAAAGGGATGGGGGTCTCCTGTCTCCTCACCCCCACATTACTCATTAAGCTCAGGTGCTAGCTAAGGTTTCATAGGCACCTAGGTAGTTCTTATCCTCATGTGATATGGGGTTTAAGCTCAGTATTAGGTAAATAATATTTAAATATAATTCTCTTTTAGTATAGTAATAATTTTTAACATCATGGAAATACCATGATCTCACATTAATTTCAGTAGTTCTGTATTATAAAAAGAGATTAATTATTAGGGAAATAAACACATACATTAATGATTATAGCATTCATATACCATGTGAATTAAACCAGTATTGCTGAATACACACTATGTGTATTGCAGAAATCTATAAAAGTAACTAACCTAAGTTTAAATACAGTATGTCGGATGGAATAAAGAAGAAGATATTAGACTACTTGGTTCAAAATAAGGGTAAGGAGTTAACAGTTGAGGATGTGGCTAAGGCTGTTGGTGAACAGAGACTTAACGTTGTCAAGGCGCAGTTAACTAGGTTAGCTAAGGAGGGCAGGGTCCAGAAGGTGGCTGAAGGTAAGTATAAGGTTTCGTAAAACACTGAAGTCAGTATTATTTAATTAAACTTTATTTTTACGTATTTCAATACTAAGCTAAACCTAGTTTCTTAGCCCTATCCATAGGAGCGTAAACATTCATCCTATGGCTCCTTGTTACCAGCACTAATTCACCTCTCTTCACTAAATCATTAAGTACCCTTGATGCAGCCCCCATTTTAAGCCCATACTTTGAGGATATTACATAAGTCGTTACGTAATCCATCTTCTGCACATCCTTGGCTATCTGATCATACAATTCCGCCGGCACTGTAGCTACAATCTTCTTAACAGTCTCCTCAGCAGCCTTCCCCTTTCCCTTCCCCTTCTTCTCAGTCTGCTCCTTCTCCTTCCCCTCTTTCTTGGCTAATTGCGAGATGGTAGGCTTCTTTTTACCACCCATACCTAACTTTATTGAATTAGGCTTTATAAACATTAGTGAATAGCCTACGGTGTTAACTTAAAGTCATGAACATAGGTTAATTAAGGGCCCTGGTTACAGTTAACTAATGCTTTTAGCGGTTTCCTCACCTTCAACAGAGGCGCATGTAGCCTCAGTAGGTAGGGTTGTCTCAGCATTACTTGCTAAGGGTAGGTTTGAGAATGTAGCCATCCCAATACCTAAGGAGTTATTGACTATTGTAATTAAACTAACCTTATCATCAGGTAAGGGAGCCGCAATCGAGTTCCTAAGGGGGAGTCTAGGTAATGCCTGGTTAGTCACCCATTCACCATTAATAGACCTAATAATGATGCTCTACAGGGAATATCCATGGGTTAACTTGATTTCAAGTAGCCCAAGTTTAAGCGACCAAAGAAGGATAAGTAAGATTGCCGTAGATATGGTTACTTTAACGGCTAAGTCAGCGTTAACTGGGATTAAAATTGATGATTGGGTTAAATTGCATAGGCAAGCCGTTGAAACCCTTGATAAGCCTAGGACTTACCCACAGGACTCAATAGTAGTGTCAATAGGGTACGTTAACCACCTTAAAGTAAGGAATGTGACTGATGATGTTATTGTTGTTAGTGAACTTAAACCAACCCCAACTGAATTATTCTACATATATAGAGGTAACTATGATGAGAAGTTTAGGGACATTGTTAAGTGGGTTATAAGATATTTAAGTGATATAGTACCATCATCAAGAAACCTAACGGAAGCCTATGTGGCAATAACACGTAATAAGGAGTACCTCAGCTTCGTAAACTCCCTAACCCCTCCACCCCCTTAATGCACTCGTGTAGTCTACAATGCTGTATTTATGCACTTATTACCATTAACTTCCTTATCATATAATGTATAATATTATTCCTAAATTAATTACATGATTAATAGTATAATGAGGCTAGGTAAGTAAAAATAGACTCTATGTAGATTACTTACTAATAGGGTTGGTTTAAGGTTGGGTAACGCTTAAAAATATAGTTAGGCAACCCCTCTATGAATAAGCGGGAATGGGTTGGGAATCCGGAATCCAATATAAGGCACTAATAACAGATAAGGTTGATGATCGTCTAGTAGGTAAGTTAAGTGAAATAGGTGTAGTGGTTGACTATAAGCCCGGCATACAGTATGAGGAACTTCTAAAGATTGTTGAGAATTATAACCTGCTGATAGTTAGGAGTAGGACTAAGGTAACGAGGGAGGTCATAGATAGGGGTACTTCATTAAAGATAATTGCCAGGGCTGGTGTTGGTTTAGACAACATTGATGTTGATTATGCGCTTAAGAAGGGGTTAATAATAGTTAATTCACCTAACGCCGCCACGTACTCGGCTGCGGAGTTAACGTTAACCCTGATGCTAGTCATATCAAGGAATATTCACCTCCATATAATGGATACTAAGAATGGTAAGTGGAGTAAGGGGCTTTACCACGGGATTGAACTTAAGGGTAAAACACTTGGTGTAGTTGGATTCGGTAGAATAGGGAGGGCAGTTGCCAATTATGCTAAGGCATTAGGCATGAGAATACTCGCCACTGACGTGGTGGATATATCAAGGTATGCGGAAGAACTCGGGGCAAGTGTAGTCAACCTTACTGACCTACTCTCAAGTAGTGATGTTGTAACATTTCACGTTGCCTTAAATAAGGAAACGTACCACATGCTTAATGAGGATAGGTTAAAATTAATTAAGGATAATGCTATTATAGTTAATACGAGTAGAGGTGAGGTTATAGACACTAAGGTTCTCCTTAATCACCTAGATAGGCTATGGGGTGTTGGCCTTGATGTCCTTGAACACGAGCCGCCCAGGGAGGATTGGGAATTCAAACTTATTCAACACCCAAAGGTGGTCATTACACCGCATATAGGTGCGGAAACTATTGATGCTCAAAGGAGGATGGTTGACGAACTAGTCTCAAATATTCAGGACGCCTTAGAAAGGGTGGGGAACCATGGTTAAGTACTTAACCCCTGGTCCTGTTCAATTACCACCAAGGATTATAGAGGCTTACGCTAAGCAGCCCATGTTCCATAGGGGTAAGGAATTCAGTGAACTTTACAGTGATGTCATTAACCAGTTGGGTAGAATATTCAGAGGCTACACAGTAAGCGTACTACCTGGTACCGGTACCTTTGCTGTTGATGTAATGGTCTACAACTTCATTAAGCCAGGTGATGAGGTCATAGTCCCCATTAACGGTGAGTTTGGGGAGAGGCTTGCCCAATCAGTGGAGTCAAGGGGTGCGGTGGTTAAGAGGATTTACACTGAACCAGGCGAGTCAATATGTGATCATGTTAAGGAATTGAATGTTAAGGCTAAGGCAATAGCCATGATTCACAATGAGACAAGCATGGGGGTTGCTAACCGGTGCATTAGTGAAGTAGCTAAGGTAATTCACGATAATGGTGGAATACTGCTAATTGACAGTGTTTCAGGTGTCCCAGCTGAGCCACTCAATAATGATGCTGATGTAATAGCAACAGCTACACATAAGGCGCTACTAGCCCCACCGGGGGGTTCAATAATAGCCTTTAAGGACCCTGGATTAATAGTAAGTTACCCTAAGCCACCATCAATGGACCTGGGTAACTACCTCAAGTACAGTGCAAGATTGGAAACACCCTACACGCCTCCAATTAATGTCCTCTACGCACTTAGGGAGTCATTAAGGTACATACTTGATGAGGTTGGTCTTGAGAAGTACGTGGCAATTCATGATGAGAAGATAAGGCTACTTTATGATGAACTCAATGATGTAGGCTTTAAGCCTGTTCCCGTGAACCCTAATGATAGAAGTAGGACAGTAACCGCATTCTATAGTCCAGTTAACCCAGCTAAGGTCATTGATTACCTTAGACAGAATGGTTACGTCATAAGTGGCGGCATGTGGCGTATAAGGGAGAGGAGTATAAGAATAGGGGTTATGGGTGACGTAACTTTAGACGACTTAAGGAAAGTAGCTACACTGCTTAAGAAACTGACGGCTAACCAGCCTTGATCCATGCCTAGTGAAATCCATGATGACAATATGAACGGCAAGTCTTGCCTTTTAATGTGGGGTTAGGTTTTTGAATTAAACGTGTCCCTGCATGGGGGTGTTTGATGAGGGTTCTCCGCGGTGAGGGATAGGGGTAATGGGCTTAAGGCCAAGCCCATAGCCCACCACTGAATGAGCA
>NZ_JAGDXD010000003.1:0-23568 GCF_023256255.1 Caldivirga sp.
AAAACTTAAAACTAACCCCACCCTAAAGGGCGAAGCTTGACATTCATATTGTCACCATGAAGAATTCGTAAGCAAGGGTGTGAAACCCATGAGGGGTAATGATAATTGTTTAATTTGCTTCACTGGAATTAACTTTATTTAATGCTCCCTAAAGCGGGTTGTGTGGCTAAACTCCTCTTATTAAGTGACTCAAGCAGATACAGTACTAGTAAGCTTGCTGATGAGTTAACCAGCATGGGGCATCAGGTTAAGTACGTGAATTTAAGTAATGAATCCCTCACCTTAAGTCTAGTTAATGAGTATGACTTAACCATACTAGTGTCCATGAACCCCTACACTGCATTATCAATAGCCTTAATTACTGAGAGGAGCATTAACTCAATCACAGGGATAATTAACGCCCTATCAGTAACTAAGCTACTTAAAGAGCAGGGATTAGACTACTTAATTGTTGCTGGGGACTCGGCCGTTAAGGCAGCGTTCGTAAGTGGGCCTTACTACTTCAACACTGCCTGGTCCCTTGGCTTAGGGGGCTTCGTGGATACTGTTGAGGGTGCCAGAAGCATTCTAGAGTATAGGCATTACTTGAAGAATCCCCTCGCCTCAGCATCAGTCCTAGTTAAACTCACGGGTGAGGAGTCTAAGGTGTTTGCGACGATTAAGCATAATAAGTATGGTGAATTACTGAGGAGGCTTAATCTTCAGTTCGCTGAGTTAACGGTAATCAACGGTACGGTTACTGAGGCTAACCCAACACCAGAGATACCGGTGGAGTATGTTAGGGAGGTTGCTCAGGTAGTGAGCGAGAATGCGGCGTGAATTGACGGTTAACGTTAAGGTAAGGACTAGTGACTGCGCAAGCATTGTTAAGGCTCTTAAAGTTGATGAAGTGGGGTTGCCTGAGGGGATTAGAACAAGTATTAATTGCGTTAATGGTGAAGTTAACTACATGGTATCTGCTGAGGTAACTAACCCTAGGGTTACTCTATCAGTCTGGAACACTATTGATGATTTCCTAAGGAACCTGAAGGCGGTTCTGCAGGTTTCGAAGGACTAGGAATTAATGCATTCACGCCACCCTACTTCACTAAGTGCCATTATCCTTAACCAGTTTGGTTAAAGAATTAAAACGCTTGTTAAGACGCTTAATAGGAGTATGCAAGGCTTCACATACGTTAAGGATGTAGCGAAGGTTGGGGAAGGGGGGTTAGTTAACGTGAGGGGTTGGGTGTACAGGAAAAGGGTGACTGGGGGTAAAATATTCATTGTGATCAGGGACTCAACGGGGATAATTCAAGCAGTGGTGAGTAAGGATAATGAGACTGCGTTTAAGAAGGCGGAGCAACTTAACATAGAGTCCTCACTAATAGTGACGGGCCATGTTAGGAAGGAGCCCAGGGCACCAGGTGGTTTTGAAATCCAGGTTACTGACATACCGTGGAGTTTCGTTGGTTGGCAATTCCCAATAAATGAGGATGCCGCTAAGGCTGACTCAGAATACCTACTGGACATGAGGCACCTGTGGGTTAGGAGTAGGAGGATGCAGGCAGTGTTGAAGATTAGGAGTACTGTGTTTGGGGCTATTCATGAGTGGTTTAGGAGTAATGGTTACTACGAGGTTCAAGCCCCAATGTTCATAACATCAGCGGTGGAGGGTGGTTCAACGCTTTTTGAGGTTAATTACTTCGGTGAGAAGGCGTACTTAACGCAGTCCTCCCAATTCTACCTGGAGGCTCTCATATTCTCACTGGAGAAGGTTTACACAATGGCCCCAAGCTTTAGGGCTGAGAAGTCGAGGACCCGTAGGCACTTGACCGAGTTCTGGCATGCTGAGGCTGAGGTTGCTTGGGCAGGCCTTGAGGACATGTTTAACGTTACAGAGGGCTTGATAAGCCACGTGGTTAAGAGGGTGCTTGAATCAAACCTAGAGGACCTGAGCCTACTGGGTAGAAGAACGGAGCCCCTTGAGAATGTTAAGCCCCCGTTCCCCAGGGTGCCTTATGATGAGGCTATCAGTATTCTTAATAAGAAGGGGTTTAACCTAAAGTGGGGGGATGATATTGGCGCCGATGAGGAGAGGGTGCTAACCCTCGAGTTTACTCAACCAATTCACCTCCACCACTTCCCTGAGAACGTTAAGGCGTTCTACCACAGGAATGATCCAAGTAAGCCTAACACAACCCTAAGTGTTGATGTTCTGGCACCGGAGGGTTATGGTGAAGTCGTGGGTGGTGGTGAACGTATATATGATTATGATGAGTTGATTAGTAAAATAAAGAGGTTCAACCTGAATCCCAATGATTACCAGTGGTACGTTGATTTAAGGAAGTACGGCTCAGTACCGCATGCCGGCTTCGGTCTAGGGGTTGATAGGCTAGTTATGTGGATTTGCGGTCTAGATCACATAAGGGATGCCTTACCCTTCCCAAGGGACATGAGGAGGCTTAAGCCCTAGATAACTGACGCTATGGCTATAAGCACCATGATTATTGATATTGATGAGAAGGTAACACCCATGAATGCCATAACCCTCCTCATCCTGGCTAACACTTCCTCATGCACGTATATTGATGTTGCAACATCAAGGAAGCTCTCCTTAACCACGAACACCGACGCAGTGAAGGTGGCTACATCCAGTATAGCTATACCAACAAGTTCATACACTAGCTTACTTGAGTACATTGCAGGCTCAAGCCTCATGAAGAGTTCATTTATGTCTAAGTAACTGTGCACCATAGCTATGGTCGAGAGGATAATGGACAGTAGGCTTAATCCAAGTACCACGTAAACAGGCTTTATGGACATTATACTCGGTAACTCATAATGATTTAAATAAATTACGTTACATTAGTCACAATGTTGCATCATCCTCACTGTTATTCATGAGAAGCGGCTTAAATTCCTCAAGCGGGTGTAGTATACGCTTGATTATCATTATACGTACTCAATTACAGTGATACTCATCATTAAGCCTGAAGTGTCTTGTTGCTCATGTAGTACCTGCACTTATCCCTAAGTGGGCAATTACTGCATAGTGGTTTCCTACTCCTGCATATTGCCCTACCGAAGGCTATTAAACCTAGGTGAACCATTAGGTACTCATTAGGCTTCATTAACTTAATCCAGAAGGCACTGACCCTCTCATAACCACCCATTATCCCCAGCCTGTGGCTAATCCTCATTATGTGGGTATCCACTGGGAAAACAGGCTTACCTAGGTTAAGTAGAACTACGTCAGCTGTTTTAGGTCCAACACCAGGTAGACTCATTAGTGTTTTCCTAGCCTCCTCAGTGTTCATGTTTCTAATGAACTCTAGTGAACCACCATACCTCTCATTAACCACGGTTGCTAATTCAATTAACCTACTCGCCCTCTGTCTAAAGGACCCAATAGGCCTCAGTATCTCCTCCAATTCACCCCTGCTTAGGTTTAAAATAGCATTGGGGGTTATTGATCCAATCCTTCCCTTAAGTCTTTCATAAACCCTAGTAGCCACCTTATCACTGGTGTTTTGCGTGAGCATTACTGCAACTAACCCCTCAAATACTGTTACATTATTCATGAAGACCCACCTACCTAGGAATTCCCTCTCATTCACCATAACTAGTGATAAGGCCTTAATAACATCATCCCTTGTTAAATCCGTCATCTGTTCAGCAGTCTTGGACCGCTTTTTAAAACATGCCTTCCTACTCAATAGTAGTTGCGTTAGATAACTCTAGAATTCAATTATTTTCTTGCCCTTACTCCTATATTCCTCAATAAGCTTAGTGGCTACATCCTCAGGTAACTTAATTGTGACTAAACTGGCCTTTGTCCTAGCCTTTAGCTTAACAACATTACCATTCTTCTTAACCCTAATCTCCACTGCATTATCAGCGTACCTCCTCCACAGGTCCACTAGGAAAACCTCCTTAGGCATGGGTTGGGGTTACCCCAGTGTTCTTTAATATTTTCTCCTCATAATGCTTGGAAGACAGATTGCAGTTATACTCATCATCCTTAAGGGGATCCCATTATTTAAGTCCTGGGGCCTCAGTATTAGAGTGAGGGTTCACTTCTCTTCTCATAACCCTTTAGCCACTTCTTTAAGTCTGGCGCTGCATTCACCAGTACCTTAGTGTACTCATCCCTTGGGTTACTTACTATTTCATTTATATCACCCTCCTCCACTATCCTCCCATCCTTAAGTATCACTACCCTGCCTTTACCCGACTTCAACAGTAGTATTCTAGCTAAGGCAATGTCGTGTGTTATGAAGACTAGGCTTAAGTTAACAACACGCATTAATTCGATGAAGGTATTTATGAAGCTTATCCTCAATGAGGAATCAATCATTGTAACCGGCTCATCAGCAACAATGAGCCTTGGATTAGAGGCCAATGACCTAGCTATTGCAATCCTTTGCCTTTGGCCACCTGACAATTGATGAGGGTACTTATTCATGTAGAATGATGGAGGGACTAAACCAACAAGCCTAAGTAACTCCTGAGCCCTAGCTGATGCATCAATCTTTGGGTTCCACCTCCTTATGGGTGCCATTAACTGTTCACCGATGGTTAATGAAGGGTCAAGGGAGGAGTATGGGTCCTGGGGAACCCATTGCACACTCCTCCTGAATTCCTCGAACTCCCTACCCTTCAGTGAGTAAATGTCCTTACCTCTAAATAAGGCGATGCCGCTGGTTGGCTTCTGGAGACCAAGAATAACCCTACCCATTGTTGTTTTACCCGCCCCACTTTCACCAACTACCGCAATTACGTCACCATCACTTATACTTAAGTTAACGTGGTCAAGGGCCTTAGTCACCCTCTTACCCAGTAAGCCAACCCTCTCAGTGAAGTAAACGCATACGTCCCTTAGTTCAATAAGGTATTCGTTACTTCTCATAGAGGTAACACCTCACTATCCTTCCATTAACATTATACTCAGGGGGTTTATCAGTTTTACACACATCCATTACGTATGGGCAACGGGGCCAAAATGGGCAACCTTGAATATCCTCAAGTGGGTTAGGTGGTTCACCTGGTATTGGCTTAACTTCATCGGCACTTGATGATAATGATGGTGTTGACTGAACCAACGCCTTAGTGTATGGGTGTTTTGGGTCAATTATAATATCCTCCATTGGCCCCACCTCCATGACCTCACCATTATACAGCACCACTACTGATGACGCTATTACAGGTATTATTGAAATATCGTGAGTTATGAAGATTATTGTTGTTCCAAACTTCTCGTTAATTGACTTAACTAGGTTAAGTATATCCATTTGAGTAACCACGTCTAAGGCGGCTGTGGGCTCATCCATTATCACTAACTCTGGGTTTAGGAACAACGCCAGGGCTATGGCTACCCTCTGCTTCATGCCGCCTGATAATTGATGAGGATAAAGGTTAAAGACCCTGGCTGGGTTGAGTTTAGTGAATTCAAGGATTTCACTAGCCCTCTTCAAAACCTCATTTTCATCAGTAATGCCGTGTGCCTTAGCGGTATCAATGAAATGATCCCTAATCCTCATGGTCGGGTTAAATATGTTTTGGCTTGCCTGGGGAACCATAGATATCTTAACCCACCTATACTTGGAGTTGAACTCATGTTCACTAAGCGACAGTAGGTCAACGTCGTTAAAGTATATGTTACCGCTCTTAATTATTGCTGGCGGCTTAAGCATACGCATTATGGCTAAGGCAAGCGTTGACTTCCCGGACCCACTTTCCCCAACAATTCCAGCAATATCACCCTTATTAACATTAACACTAACCCCCTTAAGGGCCTTAATGGCGATTTTCAAGTCAGGTAACCTATACTCCACGTTAAGGTTCCTGATGCTTAATAATGTCATACTGCAATCAGGAGAACGATTACTTCACTATTAAAACTTTTCTCAAAATAGCATTAGGTGGGTAAAAGTAGTTTTAGGCTAATGCTCATTATTAAACAGTAGATTATATAGTTCAAGCGGTTTTACTACGTAGGTACTGCCCCCATAGGTTATGCTTACTTCACTACCGTTGAAGCCCACGTCAGCCTTAAAGGGTATGATGATGCCCCACATGTTTAACTCACCTACACTATGGTCCTCATAATAGGCGTAAACAGTCCTAGTACTATGCCCCCTCCACCCATATGTTACTTCAGGGGTTTTAGGTAAGACAATAATGTAATCAGTGCGCCCTGTGGTTAACGCCATGCTGTTCCTCTTCATGTAGACTACATTACCCATGCAGTGTATGTTCCACCTGAATTCACCAACCCCACTAATCTTATCCAGAATCACGTAAATTAACTTACCCAATGCAACCACACCCCTCCTATGATTAACACCCGGATATGTGTTAGCCTCAAAAACCGCGTAGACATCGTCACCATTAACCCAATACTTCACTAACCTTCCCCTAGTCTCCAATTGATCCTTATCCCCCAGGGTTACGGTATTGTGGGCTATGCTCCTCCTACTCCATTTCCAGTGAAGGTCAGAGTAGTATCCACCCGACCCTGCGTCTACAATGAGTGGTTCACCATTTGAGTGGAGTTCGAAGCTTAACTTATCTGGGTGACCATGCCAAGCACCGTGGGGGCCATAGTCAAGGATGAAGTAGGTTGCATTGTATTCATCACTACTCCTCACTATGAATCTACCTGAATCATCCAATACAGTGACCTGCTCATGCCTCGGCTCAATGGGGGATTTAACTAAGCTATAACCATCAATTAAGGCTAACGCGCTCAACAATGACGTTGGCCTTGAGCCTAATTCCATAAGCCTTAAACCAACCTTAAGAAGCACAGGATCATTATACCTAACACCACTTATTATGAATGGGTCCGGGTTAGGCACATCATCGCCGCTATCCTCAAGGGCAGGCATCCTATAGCGTGGGTCAAGTACGTTCCAAAGCCAGTATACCGCCTTCCTAATCACTGGTTCCCCATTCCTAGCAACCGAGTATAGGTCAATCCCACTCAGCCTAAGTAACTCAGCCCCCCAGGTAACTATGTTTAATACTGCATTATGGTACCCCGCCGACTCCTCAAGCCAACCACCATCATTAAGGAAGTAATTCAACGTACTCCTAAACACCGACTCAGCCTTAATTAAACCCAGCCTAGAGTTATTGAAGTTGAATTTACTTGAAATCGCCAGTAGGGCTAATGCCTCAGTTAACTCCCAGTTGCCGGCCCAGGCATTGGTTAACTTAATTAATTCACCCTGAGCCCACCTGAACATTAACTTTAGCCTAGTTTTCAATTCCTCGGGAAGCTCATCCTCAATTAGGTCATAGGCTAAGGTTAATTGAAGTAAGCCAGCTGAGCCAGCCCCACCGTGAATACCATTAAACCAGTGAATCAACTCACCCCTCTCGTACGCGGAGGCAACCATTTCCAAGCCCCTTAAGGCATCACTTATGGGTGAACCTAGGAATACGTGGCTTGAGGCTGACTTAAGGATCATGTCGGCTAGGGCTGATGTAACGTAACCGTTCCTGGTGGCTTTACTTAAGTCAAGGAATATTGCTGGGTAAACCTTAACATCACTGCTTAAATACTCCTTAAGCACCTTAACAGCCTCTTCAGGTAATTGCCTCTCCTTAATTAGCCTGCGGGATGTTGAGAAGTCCTCAGCGGCCAACTCATATATGGGCATGGAGGCTAACTTATCATCATAGAATCCCTCAACTTCATCACTCCAATCATTAATATGATTCACCAACCCAGGGTTCCTACCCCCTAATGCGTTAACGGCTGCTGCGTAATCTGGGTTAATTGAGAAGGCCCTTGAAACAACCTTACCATTAACGTTAAACTCCAGGTAGGGTATTGAGTATAAGGTATCCTCCATGCTCCACGTAACGGGCTCGGTGGTGAACCTTACTGTTGATGCGCTGCCTGGCTTAAGATTAATAACATTGCCCTCCAGGGTTAACCCAAGTTTAAACTCCCCAACCCTAACCCTATCAACATCGTAACCCCTCCTACCTAGGGTTGGCATTGACTTAACTAGCTTAACGTAACCATTGACATTAAGTCCCCCACTTATTGACAATGAGTAGATGCTTAATGAACCATTAATACTATCCCCTGGCTTAACAACACTAGGTGAGTTAACCTCAATTATTAAGTCATCATCAGCGTAATCAACCCTACTTAGGCCGTTAAACAACGTTAACTCGTACGTTAAGGATGATTCACCCTTACCGTTAGCTACAAGGTTGAGTTCAACGTTGAAGAATTGATCCTCGACAACACCATAACAGGGTGATAGGCACTTAACCAGTAGACCAACGCGCCTACTCTCATTAATGAAGGCTATCCATTCAAGCTCCGGAAAATACCTATCATTGTATGAGTGTTTACTGAACCTGAAGCCTGAGACTGGTGGTTTAAGGCCCACTGAGGAGAAGCTGTTTGGTGGTTCAGTGAAGCCGAATTTAACGAAGTACCTGCAATTATACATTGCACCCAATGCCTCCCCCCAATAGCCACCGTTACCACAGGCTACGTGAAGTAATTCCCTAACCCTATTCACTCCAGTAGCCTTGATTGTAATCAAAGCGCCCTGCCTCATTAACTTAACCTCCTTAACCAAAGCCTTACCCCCCTCCTCAACCTTCAGGGTTACCGAGTCATTGCTTAAATCAACCACGCTCCTCTTACCCTTAATGAACGGCTCAATTTCAAGAATCCCCATGCCCGGCTCCATGAGCTCCAGCTCCGGTTTCCTGGCTAGTAGGTGCTGGGTATTACTACGCTTATCAAGTAGTTCAGTTATTGTGCCTGAAGCCTCATGAATAATTAACCTAATGTTATCGTTCTCCAGGGTTATCATACTTACCCTTAATCCTCAAGGCTATTAAATGTTGTTAAGTATTCTTAAGTAAGCCCTACACTAATGTTCACGGAATATTTTAATAGGGGGCTAGGTTAAGAGGGCGTATGGGTACATTACGCTACATTGCCGACATTTGGAAGAAGCCGTATGAGGACCCATTGAGGCAGGTGATTAAGGCTAGGTTAATTAAGTGGCGTAGGGAACCAGCCATAGTTAGGGTTGAGAAGCCCACTAGGATTGATAAGGCTAGGAAGTATGGGTATAAGGCTAAGCAGGGGGTTGTGGTTGTTAGGGTTAGGGTGAGGAGGGGCCCATTCAATAGGCGTAGGCCTAATACGGGTAGGAGACCTAAGAGGATGGGGGTCTACGGTGTAGCGTTATCAACAAACCTACAGGTGGTTGCTGAACAGAGGGCGGCTAGGAGGTTCAGTAACCTGGAGGTCCTTGGGTCATACTGGGTTGGTGAGGACGCCATTTACAAGTGGTTTGAGGTGGTTATGGTTGATCCAAACCACCCAGCGATTAGGAATGACCCAGACTACGCTAGGGTAGTTGGTAGGGAGTATAGGGAGGGGAGGAGGATTAGGAGAATTAGGGAGAGGCAGAGGAAGCTTCTTGAGAAGCTGAGGAGCCAAAGTAGCCAGGGCAGTGGCTCAAGTCAATGATCGTTAACGTATTAACGTGTGAATAATATTTTTAACCCACCCACGTTAAGGTTGCAAGTGAGTAGAGTAAGCGTGAAGTTTGGCACTGATGGCGTTAGGGGTATTATTGGTGAATCAATAACTGACCTAGTCATTGCGGTGATAGCTGAGGCAACGTTAAGGTACTGGTACAGGAAGTACGGTGTATCAAGGGTTCTTGTGAGCCATGACACGAGACGCATGTCGAGGGATTTCGCAATGATAATAGCCTCAGTGGCTAAGGGGCATGGGGTTGACGTTAACGTGGTCTCCTCACCTACACCCACCCCTGTTGTTTCATGGGCTATATTAAAGTATAAGTATGACTTAGCCTTCCAAGTGACCGCAAGCCATAATCCACCAATGTATAATGGCGTTAAGGTAATAGGGGGTGATGGTGCGCCGGCAAAGCCTGAGGATACTGATGGGATAGAGGGGGTGATTAATAGTGAGTATGATGATGTCTTAAGGAGTGTTAAGAATATTGAATACACGCAAATACCAACAGTTAACGTGAGGGATGATTACGTGGACTACTTAGTTTCATGGTTCTCAAGTAGGTTTAAACCGAGGAGGCTTAAGGTGCTTGTTGACCCAATACATGGGGCTGCGGTTGGGTATACTGTTAACGTACTGAGGAAGCTTGGGTTTGATGCAGTGGAGATTAATAGTGAGCAGGACCCTGACTTCAAAGGTAAGCTACCTAACCCTGAGTATGATCAGGTTAAGGATGATGTTGACGCGGTTCTAAACGGTAAGTATGACATGGCTATAGCGCATGATGGCGACAGCGATAGGGTAGCTATGGTTGTTAAGGGTTTAGGTTACCTGGATGCGAACAGGATATTCCCGGTTTTCCTAAGGGCACTGTGGGGAATGGGGATGGTTAAGAAGGGGGTAGCGAGGACTGTTGCCACAACGCACCTAATAGATGACATTGCCCTTGACCTCAACATTAAAGTCACTGAAACACCAGTTGGCATAAAGTATATTGTTAATGCGATCAATATGGGTGAGGCCGACATGGGTGGTGAGGAAAGTGGTGGATTAGCGTACTCCTGGCACATACCTGAGAAGGACGGCATCTACAGTGGGGTAATGGGAGCCTGCATAGAGGGTTCCAGTGGAGTTTCAAGTATTTATAGGGAATTAACCAGTAGGTTCGGTGAACGTTACTTCAGGAGGATTGACTTAAAGGCTAATGATGCTAAGGCCCTCGTCAATAGGATTAAGCCTGAGTTAAG
Organism: Caldivirga sp.; assembly: GCF_023256255.1. Lineage (NCBI taxonomy): Archaea > Thermoproteati > Thermoproteota > Thermoprotei > Thermoproteales > Thermoproteaceae > Caldivirga > Caldivirga sp. Next base: position 10,762 of record NZ_JAGDXD010000003.1, read on the forward strand.
GAGGCAGCTTGCGTCAATGGGTGACTTAGCGAGGTTCGTGGAGATTGATGGATTTAAGGCTGTTTACAAGGATAAATCATGGGTATTAATAAGGGGTAGTGGTACCGAACCATCAATCAGGGTTTACTCCGAGGCGCTTAGTATGAGTAGGGTTAATGAACTACTGGGTTCGGTAGAGGCGCTCATTAATAGGTTAATCACTGGTTAATTACCGTAGATGCTCTTGAAAACCGAAGCCGATATTAATCTACTAACCCTCAGGGGTTCAGGTCTCCTCCCATCCCTCTGGAACTTGGTTATAAGAACCTTCACCTCACCGTAGCTTAAACCCCTATACCTAACCCAGACTGGGCCATACTTAGTGTTAACTAAGGCTGGTTCACCTATCCTACTCAGTATGCTTAACCTTTCCTCGTAATCCTTAAACAATTTAACTATCGCAGCCCTTGGGTTACCTCTACTCCTACTGAAGGCTACGCATAATGCAGGTAAGCCTAATTCACTGTGGAGCCTATCTATGTCAATAATGTTGTAGAAGGATACTATGCACCCGTCAATCATTATGGCGTGCACGTCAGGTCTACTTAACTCCCTAAACATGCCTATTATTGAATCAGTAACATCCAGGCCACCCACCGTGGAGAATGAGTTAACTACCCCATCAATTATGAAGTCGCTCCTCATCACAACCCCAGTTAACACTGACTTAGGGTGCGTTAACTTGAAGCTCTCCGCTATACCGAGGACCCTAATCGCCCTCTTGCTTATTAATGACCCATGCCCCATTAAGCCGACACCTGCCTCTTAAGGAATCCCAGTAGCTCATCCACGCTGCTGAAGTACTCGTGAACGTACTCGAATGGGTTTTCCGCAATATCACCATCCTCAGGGGGCCAGTAGACGTAGACGGGTTTACCCATGTTAACCGCTATGGTTACTTCAGAGAACACCCCCCTACTTAACGTACCACCGTACCTGGGCCTATAGGCCACAACCATGTCTGACTGCTCAATGTACCTGAAATCCCTCCTCATAACTTGATCCTGGATTAAACTCCTCCTTGTTACTGGATTCCTTGAGGATACTTCAGCAACCTCATCCTCCTTAAGCCTAATTGGGTAGTCGCAGTCATCATTATCCGTAGGCCACCTATCCTCCTTATTAATGATGGCTCCACGCCCATTTAACCAATTCCTCTCTATTATTAACTCATCAATTGTGGTTGGTTCGAAAAGCACAACCACGTTCCTAAGCATCTTTGCGAATTCATTAATCTCACCGACAGCCTTACTGTTACTCCTCACGTGGCTTATTGGGTGGGATAAGTAAGCCTTAGGAAGCTTAGTGAATATTATCTTGTAGAAGGTTTCCACAGGGTGCTTAATGGCCATGACGTAGTTCCTCACCCCAAGGACTGTGGCTAACATGTCCGCCATCATTATCTCCACTGTTCTCCACACGAACACGTCCCTTAACCTAATGTATACTCCATGCCTCTCCTTAGACTCCCTACTAGTTATCCTATTCCACACTGAGTAGGCGTCGTCAATGAGCGTTAGGATCATGTCGAACTTAAACTCCTTAAGTGCATTAGCGTCAACAAGGCTCCAGTACGTGTTGTGCCTAAAGTAGGTTAAATGCATGCTGATTACAACATGATCAGGCTGCTCCTTATCGATACGGCCTAGAATCTGGTTAACGGTCTCATACCACTTATTCCTCTGCTTCTCAAGGTAACTATCAAGGAAGTAGGGCATTGATTCGGACAGCATTGAGTCGAAGTCTAGGGATAAGACTTTACCAACCCTATTACCCGTGTAGTTGCTTAATGCGTTAATCCACTTATGCTTATCTAATCCACTATGACCAGCAACTAAAACCCTTACCATACCTCACTGGAATTTTTAATCCATTATTTTTAAAGCATTCCTGCAGTAAACCAGGCGGCATTAGGTTAGGTGAGTTAATGCTTAATTACCTTAACATTAAGGTATAGTAATGGGCAGTGACCTAGGTTACGTTAATGAGTATAGGGCTACCGTAATGAGGATAATTGATGAGGTCCTAAAGGACCAGTGGAGCAGCATCAAGTCGGCGGCAAACCTATGCGTTGACTCACTGAGTAAGGGTGGGTTAATTTACGTTTTCGGTACAGGCCACTCAATGTTAATGGTGCTTGAAGTATTCTATAGATCAGGGGGGTTAGCGCCCATTTACCCCATACTTGACCCAGACCTACTTGGGTTAAACGGAATGTCACTTTCAAGTAGCCTTGAGAGATTACCAGGCTACGCAGCTAATTTACTCAATGCCCAAAGAATAGTCCCAAACTCAGTAATGATAATAGTGTCTAATTCAGGCAAGAACGCTGCACCAGTTGAGATGGCTTACGAGGCTAAGAGGAGGGGGTTAAGGGTTATTGCCTTAACCTCCGTTGAGTACTCTAAGAGCCTTCAACCTGATAACCCACTTGGTAAGAGACTGTTCGAGATGGCTGACGTCACTATTGATAATAAGGTGCCACCTGGGGAGGCTGGGTTGGAAATTGAGGGTGTTAGGGTTGCCGCAGTGTCGACAATAATAAACGCATTCATACTGCATAGCCTTGAATTAACAATAATGAGTGAATTAAGGAGGAGGGGTATTGAGCCTGAGGTTTGGGTTAGCGTTAACGTACCAGGTGGTAGGGAACGTAATGAATCCCTGCTAAGTAAGTATAGGCAAGTGGTGAAGTACCTTTAATCACCATGGTGGTGATTAAATGAGTGTTGTTAGGAGTGGGTTGCAGGTATTCTTTGATGACGGGTACGTGAGTGATTTTAAAGGTAAGAGGGTGGGTGTGGTTACTAACCATAGTGGGTACTACCCAGGTAGGGGGCATTTAATAGACCTTTTAATTGAAAGTGGCGTTAACGTTGAGGCAATATTCACACCAGAGCATGGGTTAAGGGGCCTTATACCAGCAGGTGAATCCTATAGTGATGAATCCTACAGGGGTATTCCAGTGTATAGTCTCTATGGACCTAGGCGTAAACCGCCCGTGGACATCATTAGGGAGCTTAATACCGTGATATACAGTATTCAGGATGTGGGCGTTAGATTCTACACCTACATATCAACGCTCTTCTACACTATTGAAGCGGCCGGTGAGGCTGGTGTTAAGGTCATTGTGCTCGATAACCCTAACCCATTAACTGGTTCAATAATTGAGGGCCCAATCCTTGAACCAACTTTAAGATCCTTCATAGGTATTTGGAGCATACCAATCAGGTATGGTTTAACCGCAGGTGAATTAGCTAGGTTGTTTAACGATGAGGCTAACCTTAAGGCTGAGGTTGAGGTGATTAGGCTTAATGGCTGGAGGAGGCGAATGTGGTTTGATGAAACCGGCTTACCGTGGGTAAAGCCATCCCCGGCAATAGTTGATTTAAACAGTGCATTAATGTACCCAGGCATTGGCTTATTCGAAGGCACTAACGTTAATGAGGGTAGGGGGACTAGTAAACCCTTTAGGGTGATTGGGGCACCGTGGCTTAACAACGTTAAGCTAATTGATGAAGCATCCTCACTGGGGTTGAGGGACGTGGAATTAATGCCCATTGAATATAAGCCAATGGGAACTGGGGTTAAGTATAACGGTGAGGAGTGCAGGGGGGTTGAATTAATTGTGAGGAATAGGGAATCATTAAGGCCTGTTAAACTAGCACTCACTTTAATTCACCTAATAAGCCGAATCCACCCTGGGGAATTTAAGTTCCTTGAACATAATGGCGCATACCACTTCGATTACCTAGTGGGTAATAGGGGCGTTAGGGAGAGGTTAATGAATGGGAACCTTGATGAGGCATTAAGCATTGTTGATGATGGCGTTAGCGAGTATGTTAGGGGCATTGGAGGCTACTTGCTGTATGATTAACGCCTATTTTTAACCTAAACTACGTCTAATAACGTTAATTACATCATCCTGGTTAACCGGATTACTGAAGACACCCTGCGCAAACGTACCACTGCCACCACCCTTCCCCCCTAGTTCATTCAACGCCTTAGCTACATCAATGGCCTTAACCTTACCGTTAGTGTACACTTGGTACTCCTTACCGTGGATTAGTATTAGTACGTCCCCAGGGTATTTACTGGCTAATTCCTGCAGGTAATCCTTAACCCAGTAATCCTCAGGATACACTGCAACCTTGAATCCACCTACGGTAATCATGGACTTCACTATGTTAGCTAAATCAGCCTCAATAGCCTTCCTAGTCAATAACCTACTCCTCTCCTCAACTTCATTAAGCCCCTTAAGTAGCCTATCCACTGCCTTATCCACATCATCCCTACCCACCTTCAGCCTACTGGCCACTGAATCAAGCGTACCCTCCAGACTCCTAACATAGTCAAGGGTGTACTTGCCTGTGGTGAAGATGAACCTAACCACACCCTCCTGTATCTTATCAACCCTAACGATCTTAATTAAACCCACCTTACTTGTCCTATCCAGGTGTGTTCCCCCGCATGCCTCAACATCGTAGGCGTCATCACCCTCACCCACCTTAACAATCCTCACTTTACCGCCCGGTACTACACCACCCTGGTATATTATGAAGCCGTACTTAGCCTCAGCCTCATTCCTAGGCATTAACTCAGCCTTAATTGGTATATCGCTCAGGACCACTTCATTGGCTAATTCCTCAATCCTCCTAACCTCATCCTGGGTTGGCAACCTGTAGTGGGTTACGTCAAGCCTACTTAATGGTATATCCTTCTGCGCACCCGCCTGCCAAACATGCTTACCTAAAACCCTCCTTATGCTTTGAAGAAGTATGTGGGTGCCCGTGTGCATCCTCATTAACCCAAGCCTCCTTTCAGAATCAACCCTCATCTCCACTACATCACCCACCCCTGGGGCTGGGCCTTCAATGACGTGTATTATCACTGGCCCAACCCTCTGCACGTCAATAACCTTAGCCTCAACACCATTAAACCTTAACACCCCCCTATCCGCCGGTTGACCCCCACCCTCAGGGTAGAATATTGTTGAGTCCAGTACAATGTACTTACCCTTAATTACCTTCAGCACCTTAGCCTTACCCTCAAACATGTAGGTGTTCTCGTAGAATAATTCCCTAGTGGGCGGTAGGTCTATTACATCATCTGCAGTTACCTCAATTCCCCCACCCTCCTCACCCTTAGTTGGCTTCTGATGCCTAGCAGCCAGCATTTCATAGAAGTTATCCGGGACATTAACCCTCACCCCCTTCTTAGCAGCCTCATCCCTAACAACCTCAGGCGGTATACCGTGGGAGTCGTATAGGTTTATGAGGTCGTTAATGGTTAATTCACCCTTAACCCTACTTATCAATTTAGGTAGTTGACTTATCGCTGACTTATACTTATTCTCCTCTAACTCAACTAAGTCAAGTATAAGCTGCATGCTTTCCTTTAACTCGGGGTAATCATTAATGAGGTAGCTTAGGTGCGTACTGAAGATTTCCGTTAATGGTACTTGAGCATCAATAACATGCATGTACTTCAGCATCCTCCTAATGAGTAACCTAGCCAAGTAACCAACGCCTGAGTTTGATGGTATAACCCCATCATTTATCATCCAGGAGACCGTCCTTGAATGATCAGCAAGCACGTACAGCGCCTCCTGTGGTTTAATGAAGTTAATTAACTCTGTTGAATCAACCCCTATCCTCCTAGCCACCTCAACGTAAGCCTTATCGAGGGCTAGAACCTCAGGGTCAAGTTGACCCATGTGTATTGCCAGGGACGCAAGCATCTTCTCATCAGGCTTAGGTAAGCCGAGGAGTTGCCTAGCCTTATTTAGGAACCTCTCGAAAACAGCCTCATAGATTGTTGGCTTACCTGTTAAAACCCAGTAAATCCTCTCAAGGCCGTAACCAGTGTCAACTATCCTAATGGGCATTTCCCTATACTCATCACCAACCACCCTATAGTGCATGAAGACTAACGTCGCTAACTCAAGCCCCCTAACCAGTACCTCGAAGGATTCCCCAGCATTACCCCCACCCTCCCATATGTTCTCCTTATAAGTCACCTCATCATCCCTAAACCCCAACTCCTTCGTGAAGAATTCGTGAGCGTACTCCACGGTCTCGTTAATCCAGTAAATGTCCCTACCAGGGAAGTTGAAGGCGTGGTGAGCCATCATTTCAAACCCAGTTAAGTGCCTCCCACTCCTACCAACCTTATCAACGTCAGTGAGCCTTATGCTTGGTTGAGATATTGTAAGTGGATTAGCGGGAGGAGGCACTATGCCCTCGGTGACCCAGGGTTGAAAATCGTATATTGATGCACCCACCAGGTAGACGTCATTCCTCCACCTGGCAACCACAGGATACCTAGTAACCCTAGTGTGCCCCCTCTTCTCGAAGAATGATAGGAAACGCTCCCTAACATCCTTAACAGACTCCGGCCTATAAGTACCCGGTGGATTACCTATGAAGCCGTAGGGTGTGCAGGGTTGGTCACCGCAGTTATCTTGACTTGGGTTAAGGGTCCAGTAGTAGTGACCACAGTATGGGCACCTACCCCTCCTAAACTTCATGTTTACGAACATCCTAGTTCTAAGCAGGCTTTCATTAAGTATAGGCACTCTACTTAGCCTTAGTGGGGTTTAATTACTCTTTTGCAGCTTCCCCAAGCCTCGTTTTCATTAACCATGGTTAAGCGTAGGAGCTTACTGATATATCCCCCGTTAATTCGTTTTAAGGGTTAGCGTTTTTAATTCCGCGGCTTAAACCAATAAGTATGCGTAGGAGGGGTGCCGTGGGGTTCCTGGTTACCACATTACCGTACAGGGTTAAGGTGTATTCGAATTTTCAGGTTCTAATCCCAGCTAGCCTAGTTAGGGCTCTTGATATAGTTAACTTAAGGTACGTTAACATTACGTTTAGGTTTAAGGACGCCACTGGGACTATTGAAGGCGCTAGGTTACTTAGAACTAGGCATACTGACTCAAGGCAATTCACAATACCTAAGGAGCTTAGGGAAAGGTATGGCATAAGGCCTGGGGATTACATTGAGATAATATCCATTAAACCCCTTTAACAGCCTAGTGGTAATTCTATGAGGTTAATAGGATTAGGGGTGGCTAAGGAAATAGTTGATTAAACCTAAAGCATTAGTGATTAAAGTCAGTTGAAACGCCGTGTTATCATTTACTCATTGTAACTCTGATTCATCACTTGGGATTGTTAAGTACCCCCTTTAATAAGCATTACGTTGATGCAATAAAGGCTCCACTTCCCCTTAAGGGCTTAGTGCTGACTCCGGGAGTTTAATTGAACCAGGCTTGTAAATGCAAGCGGGGTCCTCGGCTAATGGGTCCCCGTACTCCGCATACGCCCTAGCCCTAGAGCCCCCGCATATGAAGCGGAATTCACATGAACCACACCTACCCCCATACTCCCCCCTCCTTATCCTTAACAGTATTGGGTTCTCCCTATATATCTTAACTAAATCCCCCTCCTTAACGTTACCTAGTTTAATCGGTAGGAAGCCGCTTGGTGACACGTCACCGTTGTAAGCCACGAATATTATCCCATCCCCATCCCTAGTCCTTGCAACAGTAGGCTTCTTAACCAGCTTAGGTGGCTCACTCCCCATTACTTTAACTAAGCCTTCGTATAGTTGAGTGTATAATGGGCCGCTGGTTGGCTTCAGGTTAATTTCATTACTTTCAAAGGCGTACCTATGTAGTATAATCCTCCTAAAGAATGGGGCTTCAACGGTCCTTACTGTGAAGCCGTACTTCGATACGTCGTAGAGTACGTTAACTACGTCCTCCGTTTCCTCAGGTGTTAATGCCTCAAGTTCAGTACCCCTACCCACGTGTATTAGGAAGAATACTTCCCAGGTGTAGACGTTAAGGTCCTTAAGCACCTTAACTATTAACGGTAATTCATGCACGTTAAGCTTCATGAACGTTGTGTTAACTTGAACCTTAACCCCAGCCTTAAGTAGCCTTGATATTGCCTTCAACGTTAATTCAAAAACCCCATCCTTATTCCTAATGTAGTCGTGAGTAATCGGTGATGCGCCATCAAGGCTCACTGAAACTGAGCTCACGCCCCTTAACTCCCCTACCACGTCATCGTCAAGCAGCCTCTCTGAGACTGTTGGTGATACGGCAACCGGCACGTTTAATGACTTAGCGTAGTCAATTAACTCAAAAATGTCCCCCCTCATTAATGGGTCACCGCCAGTCAATATTAATACTGGGGTTGGCTTACCGAAGCCTGTTAATTGTTCAATAAGCCTCTTACCCTCATCAGTGGTTAACTCACCAGGCAGGGGCTTTAATATTGCATTAGCCCTACAGTGCCTGCAGCTTAATGGACACGCCTTAGTGGTCTCCCAGAACACTAGGAGGGGCCTTTGGGAATAATCCAACGGCATGCTTAATGCCCAGCACTGAACGCGTATAATCATTTCGCGCCTCACCTCCTCCTCATCCCAGGGGCTTATTGTTCATTTCCCTGAATTAACCATTAAAGGCGTATAGCCCCTTAGCCTGAATTAATCTCTTCAATGTTAGGCCACGTGTTGATTAATCCTTATTTAATGCGAGCTTAGCCTCATTAATGGCCCCATCTATTGTGTAAACCCTAGAAACCCTATGAGGTATGTTAAGCCTACTCAACTCCCTAGATGTGGTGGGGCCTATTGCGATAATTAAGGCTTGCCTTAAATTAACCAGGATGCTGCCGACTTCACGTGCGACCCTTGGGCTTGTGATAACTAGGGCGTAGGGGGATCCCGACTCCTCCTTTTCATTAATCAGGGCTTTAAGTTTACTTAACTCATCATTAATGGCGCTAAGCCTATATAATCCAATCTCAGTAACGATACCACCCAGTTCACTGAATTGACTATTACCGTACTCCATTGACCTAATCACCAGTATGCTCCCATTAAAGCCCCTGAGTAGGTTCAGTAGGCCTAGGCTTGAGTACTCGCTTGGCGTCACGCATTCACTATTGAATAGGCTCCTCACTGCTGCAGCAGTGGATGGGCCGACCGCCATGCATTTAACCCAGCATGGATCCTTAACAACACTGTAAGTGTACTCAACGGCCACTGTACTCATGAAGACTACGATGTCCCATTTTCTTGAGCATAATTCCCTTAACCTCCTTAATGCGTCGTTATCGGGAATGGGCTTAAGCACAGGAACCTCAATAACACCCTCCCCCCTAATGCCCTCCTCACCCTTAGCCCTAATCACTATTATTGGTTCCTGCATTACCGCTAAGTGACGTTAATGCTTAAAAGCGTATGCACTAACGGCTATTTGATCAACATGAATAGGTGGGTTGCAGTAGCACTAATGATCTTAATGTCAACGTTACCGGTGTTGAACGCGCAGGCCACGAATCAATCATACAATTACCTAGGGGCAGGGTTAGCTTTTGGCTTAGCGGCAGGTGGTGCAGGGATTGGTATGGGTATTGCCGGGGCTGCTATAGCTTCAGCGTCTATTGAGAAGAGGGACCTCTTAATATTCTTCCTGGTGCTTGCCTTCGTGGAGACCATAGCCCTCTACGGCTTTGTGGCTCTAATACTGCTTAGGTAAGGTTAAAGCCCTTCATTTGTAAAAAACCATTTTTTCATTATTAGTGAAATCAGTGCGTGGAACTGTAATCATCAATTTCTTTACCGTCCCCGTCTCATCATTAGGAGAACCGCACCACCCGCGCGGCAGGCCGCCCTTAGGAAAGGGGCTGGGGCTATTGACTTAATTCCCCCAGTGCTTATAAGCGTTTCCTCACATGTCTCATAAAGGTTTATTAGTGGGCATCCCACTGATGAATTATGGAGAGGAGGTTAAGGATGCCTCCTAGGATTAAGGTCCTGGAGGCCCTCTCTGCGATTGCCGATGGGAGGGTTAGGAGGGAGGGGGATCATTACGTTATAGTGTCTAGTGATGGTTCAAGGAGCTACACCGTGTATGTTGATGAGGGTAAGGGGCTTGTTTACAGTAATGATAATGGGACAGTCTACAGGGGTTACGTGGGTTACCCAATAATGGCCGTACTCATGATGCTTGGCCTACTGAGCTTCAATAAGGAGCTTAGTGAGGGTTTAAGGGGGGTTCCCTGGAGGGAATTGAATGAGAAGTACAAGAACTACAGTATGGTTATGGACGTGATAAGGAGGAGGGTTGGTGAGGATAAGTGGCCGCTTTACGAGAAGTTCATTGACGAGGTCCTGGGTGAATTAAGGAAGCTTAACCTAAGGCTAATGGATAAGCACTAGGCCTCATTAACCCCCCACTCAGTCAATAATTCCCTCAACCTGAATTCACTAAGGCACTGGCCCTGGGGATTAACCATAGCCTCAACTGCGCAGTCTAGGTAATTCATGAAGGTTCCCGCGTCACCCTTAACCGCACCCTCATTAACCATACTATTCCAGTGGTTAACAAAGGCCCTGAACCTATCCTTAGCAGCCCTAGACTTAACAGCGTACTCAGCCTCCTTGGCTAAGTCAACAATGGGGCCATTACCAACCCCTGGGCAGTAGCCTATTGCCTTATCGTATAGTTCAAAGTACAGTGTGTCCCCGCTCCAATGGTATATGAAGGGGTAGAACCTGCAGGTGAGGGGCTTGTACTCGTTTATTGAGCATACCATTTCACCACCCCTCCATTCGTTGAAGATGCATGAGCCGTCAATCCTCTTCCTGAGGACAAGGTAATACTGCCCATCCCTAAGCCTTATCCTCGGCGCCTGCCAGTCCCCAGCAACATTAGCATTGTAGAGGGCTGTTACGCTACTTGGCTTAAGCTTACTGTTAACCAGTATTGCAGCCAAGTCATCTAGAGTCACGGTTATCCAATACCTCCTGCAGCATTCACCGCAGAGCGTGCATTTGAACCTTACCTTAGGCTGTACGTAGTTTACCATAATTCACTTAACCATGAAGTACCTTAAGCAGCCATTACCCTGCCTCTTACCAATAACTAAAACACCATCCTCACTGGCGTTCAGCACGTAATCCTCCCCCTCCCCTCCAGTGCATTGAACACCAAGGAGCATTAGGGAAGGCCCCTCCTCAGAGACCGCTGACTTCAACCTAGTGGCTAAGGCCTTAATAGGCTCCATTAGGCTTAAACTAAGGGGTAGGTCAACACCCACTGAGCCCTCATCAATCTCAACAACCTCAGCAGGCTCAAGGCCGAAGGACTCGTTGAAGGATTTAACCAGGTCACTGTGGCTCTCCCTAAAGTCCCTACACGCCTTGGCAGCCTCCTTAACTAAACCCTCCCCATCAACCTTAACCTCACTGGTCAATGACCCAGGCTTAACGATAACCCTCCTAGCGCAGTAAAGCTTCAAGTCACCCACATTACCAGTCTCAGTGAACCCAGAAACAAAGTACAAAGCCCCCTCCTCAACACCAGGCCCCTCCCCCTGGTAACTCACAGCCTCCTGAGAAGGCATACAGAGTAAACCCAGGCTAACCGTAAACGGATACGTAGACTCATCCCCAGGGTTAAGCCCAATAAACCTCATCAATGAGCCAAGAGACTCATTACCAGTCCCCTTAGACTGAGAACAAACAGACTCAAGAACAATCAACCCACCCTCACTTAAATCCACATAACCAGTATCAAACCCATACGTATCCCTAAATAAAGCAAAGGCACTCGACAAATCCCTCACAATACCCTGAAAAGAACCCCTAGCCTCCTCGTTAACAATCCTAAGAAGATCCTCCACAAGTTTAACCTTACCCTCCCTATCATCTTGTTCCCCCATTACTACCACGCAACTAACCAACCCACCCTTATAAATGTTTACAACAAGCATAAATCAGACAAAAGCCCCCGATCACCACTCACCCCTCTCGAACCACATCACCAAACAGGAAACCAAAAAATAAAAATTTAAACCATCAACTCCCCTGAACCTGCTGCGCATAAAGCACCCTACGCCTATAATTACGCCAATTCCTCAACCTAGGAACAGGACTCCTCCTAGGCCTAGCAGGAATCTTAGGCGTCTGACTCCTCACTTTGCCTGCCTTAGTTAATGACCCATGCGATGGCGTGTCAAATCACTCTAAGGAGTTTGTTGGATAGGGTTTATAAATTTTACTAGATGGCTAAAAGTTTAACTGTTTACATAAGGTTCTTAAAATAGTTCAACAGGATAAACGTTATGACTTCGTATGATTCATTAATAAAAGACTTCAATAATTTAGTAGTAGAATTAGAGAAACTAAATTCAGTACTAGGGAATCTAAGGGATTTAATAATTAGACACTGGAATGAGCTTAAGGGTGAGACTTACGTTAAGGAGTCCTTGGGCATGAGACATTATACGTTCCCAACAAACGTTAAACTTAACGTGCTTTTAAACGAGAAGTTGCCTCATGAATACGCATTACCACTATTGGCGGGTTTTGGGATAAGTGACCTACATGTAGGATCCCTATTAAGTACATCCACCCCTGACCTAAAGTTAATAAGCTCCATGCTTTACGTCATCGGCAGCTTAATGAACTCCAGAAACATTATTGCATACTTTCAACCAACAGCGGTTATACGCTTTAACGGTGAATTATCTATATATTACCACATGGCCCTAAGAGGCAATGATGAGGTTAAGAAATTGATAATTAATGAATTAAAGATTAAATCATTGCCATTAAGCAATGTTCCTGAATACTTAAGGCAATGGTTAAACGGCTCATTAAGTGAAGGTGATTTAAGTAAGAGGTTAAAGAAGCAATTAAGAATTATTTACTATATGGTTAATGGCTTTATAACGAGGGATT
>NZ_JAGDXD010000003.1:23668-25837 GCF_023256255.1 Caldivirga sp.
AAGAAGCAATTAAGAATTATTTACTATATGGTTAATGGCTTTATAACGAGGGATTCCGTCTTCACATGGTTTATGGGTGATGGTGTTCTTGGGCATGTGGGGCGTGGTTCTTTTGATGTTGGTTTCTCGTTCGTTGTGGATCCTCCTGTTAGGGCTTTTATGGATTCTTACCTGTGTGGGCTTTATGGCTGTTCCGGCCATTTCTTTGGCTCGTCTGCGGCTGGGGGTAGTGAGCATTATGTTGTTTGTCCTGTTAAGGCTCTTGTGATTAATGATATTGTAGAGTGGTCTAATAGGTGGCCTAAGTATAGATTAACGGAGAGGGTTGTTAAATTGGTTGATGCGGTTAAGTATTCCACGCTCTGCTTAACTTACGCCAAATATCCCATAATCAATATACTTGGCCATGACTTGATACTTAGGAAGCACAACATGGGGCGTGGATGGTACTTGGCTAAGTCCACCAGTGATAGGGCCTTGGCTGAGGCCATTGTTAATGACCTTAAGGCGGCTGGGCTTAACGCAAACCTGAATGTTAGGCGTGGTGTGTTTGAGGTTTATGTGCCTATGGAGGATACTAGGAGGGTCCTCAGGATGCTTGGGATTTATGAGAGGTTCTACGTGGTTAGGAAGCTGCCGGCAGTTGAGGAGGTTGCCAATGTGCTTAGACGTTGCAGGATAAGGGGGTGGCACATCCATGCAGCTAAGGCTAGGAATGGGAAGGGTTATGAGTATACTGAGACTTGTCTCCTAATCTCGCTGGGTGATTCCTTGATGGCTAAGAGACTTAGGGATGAGCTTAGTAGGCTTGGTCTCAGGATTCGTAAGGTGGTGTGGGGTACTGTGATCGTCTGTAGTCCTGAGGATAGGGAGCTCCTAATGATGGCATTAACCTTATTAATGCCGGGGAATTTCGCGTTTCGCTAAGAGGCTGATGGTAATGTTAGATTACTAATAAGTAAGTTGCGTTCAATCAATGGATCATTTCTTAGGGTTATTATCCTTCGTGATGCAGACTCCAATGATCCCAATGAGGCATTTAACGGACTTAAATCAAGTATAGATAACTTCATAGATGATCCTAATAGGTTTCCCTTACATAAGCCGAGTATTACATGTAGTAAAGGGTCTAATGTGGGCCAATTAGCATCGTATAACTGTATGCTTAAGTATGAGAATGGTGATGTTGCGCTTAAGTTCATAATAATGGTGCCATCACTTGAATCCTTTCTATCCAAGTATGGCTACATTAACGATAAAGATAACCTTAATAAGGCAATTGATGGTGCTTTAAATGACTTAACAAGCGTCAGCATGTTGAATAGCGTTAAGAGGTTATTTGACCCATGCCTTAATTAGTGGTCTCAGGGATATAGGGTTTTAGGTTTAAGCCTAAGGTGCAATACTTAATAGTGGTTAGCCCTCGTAGGTTAAGTTAAATGAGCTCAATACCCGCATCTCCGCAATAATTAATGGGCTTTCAGTGGTAAGGTTTATTAGTTTCTTTAATTGTTCACCGTTGGGATGGGTCTTAGCCCTGAGGAGAAGGAGAGGTTTTTGAGGGCTTTGAGGGAGGATGCTGCTTTTAGGGGTGAGGTTGCTAGGTTACTTGGTGTTAGTGGTGTTGAGGCTTCCCTAGCTAAGCTGGTTGATGCTGTTAATGGTATTGCTAATGCGGTGAACAGCCTCATAAACATCACTAATAGTGTAGTGGGTAGTCTAGGGGAGTTGCTGAAGGAGATTAGGGTAATGAGGAGTGATGTTAATAGGCTTTGGGAGGAGAATAATAAAATATGGGAGGAATTGAAGTCCCTTAGGGAGAGCCAGAATAGGCTATGGGAAGAGAACAATAAGATTTGGAGCGAATTGAAGGCGCTGAGGGAAAGTAGTCAAAGGCATGAGGAGGAGTTGAAGGCATTAAGGGAGGAGAATAATAGGATTTGGCTTGAGTTAAGGGCTCTTAGGGAGGATAGTGAGAGGAGGTGGATTGAGAATGAGAGAAGATGGGAGGAGAATAATAAGAAGTGGGAGGAGGCTTACAAGAGGTTCGAAGCAATCGAGAACGAATTGAGGACGTTAAGGGAGGATAATGAGAAGAGGTGGATTGAGAATGATAAGAAGTGGCAGGAAACCTACAAGAGATTTGAAACCATTGAGAATGAGTTGAAG
>NZ_JAGDXD010000004.1 GCF_023256255.1 Caldivirga sp.
GGCCGAACGCAGTGATAACCAATGATAAGTACCCACCCAGTAAGAGACTCCAGGGTGTGGTTATTAGGAGGGGGGCTGTTATTGGTGCTAACGCCACATTAATAGCCGGCATTGAGGTTGGGGAAGGAGCTGTGGTTGCCGCTGGATCAATAGTCACCAGGGATGTTAAGCCAGGGACTGTTGTTGCCGGTGCCCCGGCTAAACCCATGTATAGTGTTGATGTGTATATTGAGAAGAGGAGGATTTATGAATCAATGGGTTAAGTTACTTAATCTGCCTATGAGCTCCTTATGAAACTTTTCATCATCAATAATGCTCCTTATTATTGATTTAATAACCTCCATTCTAGACCTCTCTCCGCTAGTCAATACCCTTGATGATGCTGACTCATAGCTACTCAACATGTACTCATACATGCTTAAGGCTATTGTCTCATAATCCTCAAGCTCCATTAACCTATTAGCCAAATCCTTAGTCACACCACCCCTAACCGTTGCCGCATACTCCCTTATCTTACCAAGCTTACTCTCCAACTCCCTATTCATGGCTGCAACACCCTCAACGCTAAGTGAACCCTTAAGGTCATTGAGTAGCGTCTCTTCAATACCCTTCAATATATCCCTATGCTTAGCTGAGTCCCTACTTATTAACTGCAGGCTAATTTTACTTAATTCATCAGCAGCTAATTCGCTTAATTCACTATATAATTCAGCCAACTCATCCTCAACCTCCTCAAGATTCCTCAACATACTGATTAATGCAGAGTTAAAATCCCTAACAACCATAGGGCTTACGCATAAGCCGTGTTTTAAAGCATTCGATAATGAAAAGGACCGTAAGGTTAATTAATTTGAGGGCATTAAGGCATTAATGAGGGTTAGCTTCCTAGGCGTTGGCGGTTGGGTTTCAATGCCCTGGCTAAACCACCCCTCGATACTGGTTGAGGCCAAGGGGGCTAGGCTGCTTCTTGATGCTGGGGAGGGTTCATATAGGCAGTTGAGGAGGTGCACTGGCCTTGACGTTGACTCAATAGATGCAGTCGTAATAACTCATGGACATGGTGATCACATCCTCGGCTTACCCTCATACGTACTAATGGCTGGTTCAAGGGGTATTAGGCTGAGTGTAATAGCCCCAAGGTATGTTATGGATGATTTAGTAAGCCTAATTAAGGTAACCCACATTCAGCAGTACGCTAATGCACTTAACCCAATACCCATTGATATACCTAATGAGCCATCCCTCATAATGGAGCTTAAGGGTATTAGGATTTACGCAGTTAAGGTTAACCACACAGTGGATGCTATGGCGGTTAAATTAATCGACTCAGATGAATCATGCCTAACCTACAGCGGTGATACTGCACCATCAGGGTCACTGGTTGAGTTGGCTAAGGGCTGTGGTGCACTGATTCATGAGGCAAGTGGGAATCCGGGCTTTGAGGAAGAGGCTCATAGGCATGGTCATAGTACCGTTAAGGATGCCGTTAACATCGCTAAGGAGGCTGAGGTTAGGCAATTAATACTCACTCACTTCTATACGGTTAACCCAATCGTAAGTGGCTTAAGTGAAGGAGTAAACGTGATAATACCGTATGAGTGCTCAACTATTGAATTAAGTAAAGGGTCTTAAACACCAGCGCCCTTAACCTCCCTTAAAAGTCTCCTAAGGAATTCCCTCCTACGCCTAATCCTCCTAAGCCTACCCTCCACGTTACTCAACGGTACCCCCATTCTCCTAGCCTCAGCCACAGCCCTCTGGGCGTTAACCTCCTCAATACGTAGCCACTCATACATAACCCTAATCCTCCTAACCTCACCATAGGCATCATAACCCTGTGGCTCAACATTAATACCCAAGTAGTCGTTAAGCCACTTAACCCTAGCTTCCTCATTATCCCTAAGCGCCCTTGAAGCATCAATACCCCCAAGGAACCTAGAGTACTTGGTGGCAATTAGCTTAATTACAGGTGACTCACTGCTCATTAGGCATCAGCCTCTCCATAACCCTCTGCCCAAGGTACCTGTCCTCAACCCTACTCTCAACATTACCCACAACCTCATCATTAACCTCAACAGTCTCAACTTCATTAACCTCAACCACCTCATCATTAATGGGTCTAAGCCTACTCACTGCAGTAGCCATGTTTAAGTCAATCATCCTGAGTATTGAGTATAGGGAACGCTTATCTATCCTATTATTGTAAGCGTAGATTAAGGCTAATTCAAGAATCCTCCTACTGCTTAAGCCAGCATTGGTAAGCCCCAAAGCCTTAATGCCACCTAACAGTAATTGCCTACCCTTACCCATGATTAGTGATGCTCATTGGTGGCATTAAAAGCTAACGCGTAGAATCAGTACCTACCATGAATTTAAAGTTTAAGTAAATAGGTAATCATGTAGATAGAGCGATAATATATAGAAATGAGTAGCATGAACACCTTATGCTATTTACATTAATGATTTGCCATAGATTAACGCGTAAAGCTTAAAAATACATATTTGACAGGTAATACATGGGTAATTTGAATAGAAGGGCAAGGAGGGGTATTGAACCCATAGTGGCCGCAATACTACTAATAGTGATAACTGTCGTAGCCGCAATACTACTTTACTTCTGGTTCTCAGGATACCTATCAACGACAACAACAAGAGTATCACAAGTATCAGCTCCTGAAGAGGCGCAAATAATTGGAGTTAACTATAATCCATCAGGTAGTCAACTAATTGTGTATGTTCAGAATGTTGGGCAAATACCCATAACCATAGACCAAGCGTATATACTAAATAGTACAACATTAAATATAATATGTACATTAACCTTAACAGGCTACTCATCACCCCCTTCAGCAGCATATACTACAGCACCAGCTAGTGGGGTAACTTTAACCTATGGTAATTCTGCTGCATTATACTTCTCAATACCCTCTGGCTGCAGCCTAAATCCAAATTCACTCTATGTATTAAAACTTGTTACGGCAAGGGGTACTCAGATAACTTACCAGTTCTCAACGTAAATTCTTAATAAGCCCTAGTGCTAAAATTAAAAGTAGCCATGATGAGTTTTTTAAGGCATGGTTCAAGTGAAATCACTGGAGCGGTTCTAATACTGGTTATTTCAGTGATGCTTAGTGTGGCATTACTGGCATTATTCATAAACTACATTAATGGTTCACTACAGAGTCTCTACAGCGGTCCATTAGGCTACCATTGTGAGTTCACTGTTATTGGTTATGCAGTGAATGGTACAGTGAACACTTATAAGGTTGCCCTTGCCCTATACAATTACGGTACTGCAACATGCATTATTAACGATGCTGCGGTAATTAATGCAACGACAGGTAACGTAATAATGGTTATAACCTACAGTAACCCTATTAAGTTCAATAGGTTTACCATAGTAACTATAACAGTTAATTCAATTAAACCACCCTTCATTATTAAATTCTACTCAAATGACGGGTATACAGGTGGTGCCCTTGTTGAGTAGGCTTGGGCTCGGTGAGATTTACGTATTCGCAATATTCATAATAGCGGCAGCGGTCTTCTTAGTCTCAATACTGTATTTAGTTAACTCAATCAGGGGATTCATAAGTAAGGAAGTAACTTACGCCGCTGAGGCTTCAGCTTCTAAAATAACTATTATTCCCCAAGCACCACCTACTGCTAAGGGCTACTACACGTATGTTAATGCTTCCCTTAAAGGTGACTTAAGCGTGTATAGCACCGGTAACCCCTTACCCAACTATGCCTTTTGCTTAGTTAAGCTTAGTAACGGTACAGAGTATTATGCCCAGGGTACGGTACTATATTACTCAACCAGCGGTCTCAGCATAAATGTTAAGTGCCCAATCCCATTAAGTAACCTAAGTAATGTTGCTGAATTAACCTTGACCATACCAACCCCCCTAGGCTCAAGCGTTGAATTAACGTACAATTATATGCCATATGTACAAGTTGAAACAAAACCGCAGCTTAATGGTACTGCGGTGGGCTTATACGTGGTGAATAATTCAACAGGCTGGGTTTACATTAATGCAACAGCCACCGCCCTTAATGGTTATGTGGTTAAGCTAGGCAGTGCCATGATACCACCTGAATCATCCCTATTGCTTACTAATCTCACTTCACTCATTAACTCACCCATAGCGATAATTAGGTATACTGTCAATAATTTAGTTACGGTGAGCGAACTAGTAACCACAGTGAATATACCTTTACCATCTTCATGCCTACCTGGTAACGTAACCTTTAGTTACCTCGGTAATGGGACATTAAACTCATGGCAAAGCGCATACGATGGTTCAGGCCTCTACTGGAACTACATGGTTTACCACGGTACAGTTAATGAGTTAATGAACCCAATATACATGTATGCAACGACATTAAACTCCTCAGGTATTCTCATTCTCTACTATGATTTATCTAAACTACAGATAGGCGTAGACCATTACCCAATGGTCTCAGCGATACTCTACCCATCGCAATTCTCAGTAAATGGAACCGTATTTTTCATTTTCATTGTTACAGACAATAATGAATTAGTTGTTATTTATAGGTCATCTAATGTTAATCCATCTTCCACGGTCTCAGGAAGTAATTCGATAAGTGATATCGATATTCTTCTCAAGAGGACCCTTAAAATTAATGTTAATAAGGTGGTTAATATCAGCAATGGAACAATATTTAGCAATACACCACTCTACTTTACAGTTAACCTAAAGGGCATGGTTAGTGGTAATTACAAATACTTTGGAGTAGGCTTATTTATTAATAGTACAATTATAAGTACTAGCACCACTACTGGTGGGGGTGGTAACAAGGGAAAGGGGTCTAACACTATAGTCATTTCATCTATGGCTATTCCGTCCTATGGTGTAGCCTACTGGGATTACTTGTGTATAGGTAAGTGAATTACTGTTTAAGCATCTTTAGGGCCACTTCCCTAAGCCCTATCTTCCCTTCCCTGAATAATTCAGGCTCCATTTGCCTAATATCCCTGGATATCTGGGGCTTGAACTCCATCTTGCTTAATATATCCCTCTCAATGTCCACCCCTGGCGCATACTCCTCAAGCAGTAGGCCCTCTGGCGTTAACCTGAATATGGCCCTTTCCGTTATGTACATGACCTCCTTCCCAGCCTTTAGGGCTAATTCAGCGTTGAAGGCTATTTTGTAGGGCTTCCTAACGAACTTAACAATATCCCCATCCTTACCAATGGTTAACCTACCGTTCTCAACCCTAATGTCCCTCTTACCAGCCGTGAAGGCCCCTGCGAAGTATATCCTGGGTGCTCCATGGACTATTGATGGGAAACCCCCTGGCCCTGGTAGCCTCTCAGGTAGGAAGCTTGGGTTAACGTCACCCCTTGGCCCAACCTGCATGAAGCCGAGTGATGCGGCGTTAATTGCCCCACCCTCATAGATCGTGAATTGATCCGGCATTGGTATTACAGCGAATGGGGCTATGGCTACCCCGAAGTCGTCGCCGTTTAAGGCTATTCCACCCCATGGGCCTGATTCAACAGTTGTGAATATTAAGTCCCCTAGCCCCTCCTCACTAATCACTCTGGCTACCGTTGATGGTATTCCAATGCCAAGGTTAACTATGAGCGGCCTACCAACCTTACCAAGTAGGTTAACTAATTCAACAGTAACCCTCCTGGCTATGACCTTCTCTAAGTCCAGTTTACCATCCTGCTGAAGACAAATGTTGCTTGGGGTAACACGCCCACACACCCTTGGGTCGTACTTAATTGAAGCCGATTGAATGTGATACTCCATGGGTGCCTCAACCACATAGTCTATTAATGGTCCTGGAACGTGAACGCTCTTAGGCCTTATTGAACCAGCCTTAGACACATACATTACCTGCGCTATGACTACACCTGGATTAGGCATGGCCTTCGTGGCCTGGGTTATGGCTAATACAGTACCGTATATTGCCTCATCCTCCATGCTTAAGTTACCTAATTCATCAGCTGTTGAACCCCTTATTAAGGCTGCATTAGGCTTTGGGCAATCATACATTAGGTACTCCTCACCCTTAATCTCAATTAACTCAACCTTACATACCTTATGCTCCCTGGCTAAGTCATTCAAATATATACCATCCTGCCTTGGATCCAGGAATGTTCCTAAACCAACCTTAGTTATAACCGGTAAGCCAAGCGCCTTACTCCTAAACCAATGCGCCGATACGCCTATTGGCCAAGTATAGGCCTCAACCCTATTCTCAAGGGCTAGGCGTTGAAGCCATGGTGATTGACCTAGGAATGGAAGCATGAAACCTCTAATGAAGTTGAAGTCACCCTCATCGTACATTGACTTAGCCACTAGGTCAAGACCATGATTATTAGCTGCAGGTAACGTGTCGGATACTATGAATAGGCCACTGGGATGCCCAGTTCTCCTATATAAGTCGAAGAGCTTTATTATGAGGTACTCAGGCATTGTGGCTGCGTTGAAGCCTGAAATAGCTACTACAGAATTATCTTTAATGCTACTTAACGCCTCCTCTACATCAGTAAGCTTGGTAATAGCCATTGTAACCCCTAGCTAGGACTAGATGTTAAAGCTTAAATCGCCTATTTCATTTTATGTTGGCCAAAAATAAAACGCATATTAGACAAATGTCGGATACTAAAAATCCTACCCACATTTACTCTATCCTAACCCTTAATAAGGGTACACTTTAAAAACTCTTTTAAGCAATTAAATCCCTATTACTCGAGTTTAATCTCATTGACATTAATCCTCTCCGGTATCTTGGCTCTCTCGAATCTCCAAGCATCCTTACTTAATGGCCTAGTGGCGTCAATACCCATTTTAGTTGTTAAGCCTATTGATTGGTCAATGGCTGCTGGATCCAGGCTTGAACCCCTGACACCCTTAATGATTACTAAATCCTCATCAGCCCTAAACCTTGTTGCAATAGCCCACTCAACCTCATTCAAGTCATCAACGTTAACATCATCATCAACAACAACAACGTGCTTTAAGCTTGGGTGAGCGGCGAAGGCAGCAAGTATTGCGTTCTTACCCTCACCCTCAACAGTCTTCCTAATAGCCACAATGGCGTGGAGCCAACCCCCACCACCCCTCGTTAACCTAACGGCCTTAACATCAGCCACAGCCCTAACCGCATTCCAGATCCTAGCCTCCTTCTCAAAACCCATTAAAACCGAGTTCTCCGCATCACCAGCAACAAGCACGTGGACTATTGGATTAGGCTTAACGTAGATTGAGGTCACTTTAACAATGGGTTGCTTCCTAACTACATCGTATGTACCCATTACGTCAACGCATGGACCCTCATCATGCTCAGCATCCTTAAGAATGAAACCCTCCATAACTACTTCCGCATCAACTGGAACTGGGATACCGTTACTCAACCTAAAGACCCTTAATTCACCGTTCATGAGCCTATTGGCGACACCTAATTCGCTGACACCATACGGTGGTGAGGAGGCTGAGGCTATAAGGAAGGCTGGGTGAATACCCCAGACTATGGCTATTGGTGTATCACGCCCCTTAGCCTTATTATCATTGAAGATCCTGTAGAGGTGCCTGGGCACAAGCCTAATCACGAACTTATCCCTATCAATAACGGTAAGCCTATGAAAGGATGCATTAATGTAGTCGCCTAAGCCAAGAACCACACCACTGGTTAAGCATGGCCCAGGCTCCCTCTCAAAGAACCTTGGTATTGGGAGTTTATTTAAATCAACTTCACTAAGCCTAATTAGGGGGAAGTCGCTAACCTCCCTTGGTTCAAGGGGATTAGCCTCAGCGTTAAGAAGCCTACTGTAAGCCTCCTCAACGCTACTGGCCCCTAAGGCCATCATTAACTTAACCCTAGTATCCACTATGTTGGCCACAGCCCTAAAGCCTGGGTGACCCTTAATGTTATTGAAGAGTAAGGCTGGTCCAAGGCCGCTGAACCTATGGGCTATTAGCGGTATATCGAACTCCACAGCTATGGGTGAGTTAACCACCTTAAGCGAACCAGATCCCTTTAATTCATCAAGGTAACTACTCAAGTCCATTAGGTGCACGTCACTGGGCCCTTAATTAAGCATTAGCCGTATTACACTGAATGGTTAATCAGCTATACGTGCATTATTTGAGGCATGTATAGGTTAAGCACGTAGTTAAGCGCCACAGCCATTATGGTCATTATTGATGAGTGCATTAACCCAACGCTAAGATTCCTGTAAACAACCTTACCTATTATCATGCCTGTGAAGATTGATTGAATCATAATGCTGTAGACGAATAGAGAGTTAATGACGTTAACACTTAGGTTACCGAATGATAGTAGGCCGGTGGGTAGTGAACTCACTATTGTTGAGGTTGTTGAAATTAACCTAGGTATTAATATGGCTAGTATCACTGAACCCAGGAACACGTACACTATTATTATCGTGTAGGCTAACGTAATGTATGGTTTAAGGGAATTAACCTTATCAAGCTCATTAACGACAACATTATCAATCTCCCTATAGGCTAAGTCAAGAACCTCAGCAGCCTTAGTACCACTCCTCAGGGCTGATTCAAGAACTATTGAGGCTAATTCAAGGTACCTATTGTTAAGTTCACGGGCAAGACCCATTAAGGCGGTACCTAATTCACTAGGCCCTATTACACTTGACCCAATTCTACCACCAAGCTCCCTAGCCAATACACCACCCTGCCTAAAGGTTAAGTTAACGGTTTCAGTTATAGTTAAGCCTGTGCTTAACCCATCCCTAATCATCCTAATGAAGGTGGGTAACTCACCTGTAACGTAATTATTAATCCTCCACCTGCCGTATTCAGGTATTGATGCTATTAATATTACTAAGGCCGCTGAGACCACGTACACTGACACGTAAACGTAATTACTGGGTAATGGGGCATTAAGGGAAATACTCATGAAGTTTAAAGTAACCACCAGCTTAGGTACCATTAAGTAGCTGAGTACAATAATGATTAATACCACCAATGCAGCGGTATACCTAATAATTATATTTAACTTACCCATATGGTTCATTTAATCCTTAGTGCTTTTAAACATAACTTACAGTCAGGTTTAAAGCAAGGGATTAAAATACTGTAATATTAGTGAACCTAATGCACGCTAATGATTACGCTGTATTAGATGGATTGGTGCAGGTATCGATACTAATGAGTAGAGATGGCCAATACATTTACTGGGTTGAGGAACCTAAGTTAAGTAAGGAGGAGGAGAACCTACTCCTGAAGATTAGGGAAGAGTTGGGAAGGTTAATGAGTGCTAGGAATGTACCATCAATATACGATTACAGTAGTGTTAAGGAGTACGTTAAAGGTATTGCTGAGTCATTAATTAGGCGTTACGCACCCAGTATTAATCCTGAGGGGGCTAAAAGAATAATGTATTACCTATTGAAGAACACGGTTGGCTTCGGTCCCATTGAGCCTCTTGTTAATGATCCCAGGGTTGAGGATGTTCACATTAATGGCCCAGGTAGGAGTATTTACGTGTGGCATAATAGGTATGGCCACATTAAAACCAACATAAGCATCAGTGATGATGAGCTAAGTAGGTTAGTGACCCTCCTCTCCCAGAGGATAAGGAGGAACCCCAGTTCAGCATCACCAATACTTGAGGGGCTTCTAATGCCGGAGAACTTCAGGGTTGAGATGCTGCTTAGGGATATTGTCTCAATAGGCCCAGTGATTACTATTAGGAAGTTTAGGGAAGTGCCATTAACCGTAGTGGAGATGATTAAGTTAGGCACCTTAAGCAGTAAGCTGGCTGCTTACCTATGGTTCATGCTTGACCATGGAGTCAGCATACTCATAATAGGCCCCACTGGTGCAGGGAAGACAACACTACTTAACGCATTACTCTTCCTAGTTAGGAATGGGTTCAGGATAATTACAATTGAGGATGCTAGGGAATTATACCTGCTTCACGACCACTGGGTACCCCTGGTGGCTAGGACCTCGGAGACTCCCGGAGTCGCTAACGTGGATCTGTATGAATTGGTTAAGGTATCCATGAGGCTTAGGCCTGATTACATTGTTGTTGGTGAATTAAGGGGTGAGGAATCATACGTCTTCTTTCAGGCATTGGCAAGTGGGCACACTGGATTATCAACACTCCACGCCTACTCAGCTGAAATGGCCATTAGGAGACTGTTGTCTAAACCCATGGAGATACCTGCAACCCTATTAACATCACTGGGCGTTATTGTGCAGATAAGCATTGTGGCTAAGGGTGATGAAATAACCAGGAGGGTTACTAGGGTTGAGGAGGTTATTGATGTTCAGGAGGATAGGCCTGTGCTTAACAGGGTTTTCGAATGGAGGAGGAGCGATGATAGTATAGTTAACGTGAATGAGTCAGTACTGGTGAGTAGGATTATTGAGAACCACGCCCTACAGCCTGATGAGGTTAAGGCTGAGTTGAATAGGAGGGAGGAATTCATGTCACTCATGGTTAAGAGAAACATATCATCCCCCAGCGACGTCTTCGAAATAATAAATAAGTATTACATGAACCCTGAGGAAGCATTCAATGAGTTAAGTGAACGCAGGACTGGTGAAGTTAAGTGAGGGTCAGTAATCCCATTACGGTACTTAGGAATTGGCTTAACTCGTATTCACGCCAAGTCAGTGCTAAGAGTGGTTACACTATATCGTCTGAGTTAATTAAGGTTAGCGTGCTTTACCTATCGGTCCAGGCAATTGCATCGCTTGCCTTAGCCATCATCCTAGTTAGGCTGGGGCCTAGGGTTTCATTACTCTTCATCCTGATTTCAGCATTATCATTAACGGCAATAGGAATGATTAATGCTTATATCGTGATTAGGCTTAGGTCAAGGGCAAGGAAATTCGAGAAGTCAATAGTTACAATACTGTTAACTACAATACCGTTAATGGCCAGTGGGGAACCATTGGTTAATGTGTTCAATTACCTAGCTACAATCAGAATTGAACCTGAAGTTAATGGGGAATTCAGGAGACTGGTAAGTGAAGTTTACAGTGGCTTCGATATAGTGAGCGCGATTAAGAGGAGTATTGAGAGGGTTCCCTCTAGGGTATATAATGATGTTATGAGCATAATTGCTGAATCATATGGGGTAAGTGGGAATATAGCTGACGTGCTTGCACTTAAATTGGATTCAATAATAAGGAGGGAGCAGTCAATGTTCAGGTCAAGGACGCAGGCCCTATCACTAATGATGGAGGTTTACGTGGTTTCAGCCCAATTACTGCCAATACTCCTCATAATACTAACCATATCGCTGGCACCACTGGGTTCCATCCCAATAAGCCCAGAAGCCCTCATACTCCTCATGTTCCTAGTTTACGTACCAGTGGTTGGCTCAATATTCTACATGGTAATGAGCGGGCTACTAGATTAAAAGTATATGCACTTTGAGAGAAGGCTTTTACGTTAATTAAGATTATTCTATTTTATTTATTTTCAATTAGTATTGATGAGATGCCACTAAGGCTCCATAACCCCATACGTGACCAGAAGCTAAGAAGGTTCATTGTTAAGGTACTTAAGCATTAAGGATGAGTTTAAAGAAGTTAGGTACTGGGATTCAGCTCATATTATACTTTTTCTCAGTGCTAATGATTAGTATTAACCTCACCTTAAGACCTGGATCTTTTAATTAAATAGCTTAGCCAACTCTTTCTCAACTCACTAATTCAATGTCAATATTAATGAATTATACTCATGCCTATAGAGGAAGGTAGTAAATGAGAGAAACCAATGATCCTACTTAGGCACTACTCCTTCTCAGTAACATAGTAGTAATACTCACCAATCTCTCTTTGAATCCTATCCATTACCGAATCCTTCTTATTAATTCTTGGCCTACCATTGTGAGCATCCCTCCTGAACGTTATGTCCTGCGCCTTAAAGAACATGTTCATACCCTTCCTTAGGTCGATTGGTGAATTAGCCATACCTAACTTCCCTGGTTCACCATCAAATACCATTACTGATGAGCTTACGTAATCAAGCATAGTTACGTCATGTTCAATGAAGAGCACTGTAGCCTCCTTCTCCTCAGCTAGCCTTGCAATAACTCTGGCTGTCCTAATCCTTTGCTCAATGTCTAGATAGGCCATTGGTTCATCAAGTACGTATAACTCAGCATCCTTAAGTAAGGCTGCAGCTATCATAACCCTCTGAAGCTCACCACCGCTTAACTCCTTAAGGCTCTTATCCATTATCGGCGTTAAAAGTAAGCCATTGGCCAAGTCTGGCCAATGAGGCTTCTCCCTATAGTCGACACCAGCCACCTTACCTATCATTGAGGAGACCGTTAATTCAGGGTACTTAATTGCAATATCCCTTATGTACTGAGGCTTATAGCTTATCCTAACTACACCATAAGGTATTACCACGCCTTCATCCGGTTGAAGCTCACCCACCAGTATTCTAGCAAAGGTAGTTTTACCAATACCATTTGGCCCAAGTACACCAACAACCTCACCCCTCATTAATTGCCCTGACCGCGCGATTAACTTAAAGTCACCAAGATTCTTAGTGACATCACTCCACTCCACTAAAACCCTCTCCTTCCTAACCTCTCTTGGTGGTGGTGTTGGCTTGAATGCTATTGCCTCCCTCCTAATAAGCATGTTTTCACTGGCTAAGTAACCTCTAAGGTACTCGTTAATCCCCTCCTTAGCACCTTTGATACTTGAGACAATACCATAGGCCCCGGGCTTACCGTAGAGTATCACTACTAGATCCGCTAAGTAATCTAGCACCGCTAAGTCATGGTCAATTATTAATACGTACCTATTGCCTGAAGTTAATTCACTAATTGCCTTAGCCACCCTAAGCCTCTCGGTAACATCTAAGTGGGTTGTGGGTTCATCGAAAATGTAGACATCACCACCCTTAAGGATGGCTGCTGCAATAGCCAGCCTCTGTAATTCCCCACCACTGAGGACACTGACGTCCCTATCCAGTAGATGAGTTAAATTAAGCTTATTGGCTACTTCAAGTACCTTTCCCTCATCACTATTAACCCTCATTAAGGCCTCCTTAACCTTACCCTTAATCACCATGGGTATTAACTCAATGTACTGCGTCTTATGAATAACCCTAAGCCTATTACCGTAAAGCCTAGTGAAGTATGTTTGAAGCTCAGTGCCCCTAAACCTCCTGATCACCTCATCCCTACTACCATCACTTGAGCATAGGTTAGGTATGATTGAACCAGCGAGTATGTTGGCTATTGTTGTCTTACCAAGCGCGTTCTGGCCGATTATACCTATTACTTTACCCTGCTTAAGCATGGGTAATTTAAACAACTTAAAGCCACTTGGCCCATACTGGTGGATACAGTGTTCATCAAGCTCAGAGGGTAGGTTAATTATTGTTATTGCCTCAAAGGGGCACTTCCTTACGCAAATGCCACATGCAGTGCATAGGTCAGTTATCACTGGCCTATTAAGCTGCTCATCAAAATAAATAGCCCTCTTACCGGTCCTAACCACTGGGCAGAATCTAATGCACTCTTGACTGCACTTCCTAGGTTGGCAAAGATCCTTATCCACTACAGCTATCCTAGTGGGCATTTCATAATTGGCCCAGGCCCTTAGTTTTTATTGCTTTTCACCTCTCCTATACTGAATGGCTAATCAGAATCTCTGACCCTAATCACTCATCATATACCAGCGTGCTCATCACTAAAGGGATAGGGGATTGGGGGTAAATTAAGCATTCCTCATGCTACGCGGTAAGTATTTAACAATATTAATGAGGACTAGCTGTGAATTGCATAAGCGTTGAGGGCTTGGTGAAATCATTTAATGGGGTAAGAGCCCTAGATGGATTAACATTCAGCGTGGAGTGCGGTGATTCAGTGGCACTCCTTGGACCAAATGGGGCTGGTAAGACAACCACCATGAGGATTATTGCTGGGCTCCTTAAATCTGACTCGGGGGTGGTTAAAGTATGTGGTTTCGACGTTATTAAGGAACCTAAGAAAGCTAAGGCATGCCTAGGATACTTACCTGAAGACGCTGCACCATTCATGAACCTGACCGTTAGGGAGAATTTAGAGTACGTGGGTTTAGTGAGGGGTTTAAGCAACATTAAGGATGCTGTGGAGTGGGTTTCTCAAACCCTAGGTTTAAATGGCTTAATGAGCGTTCGACCATCATCACTATCAAGGGGTAATAGGCAGAGGGTTGCATTAGCCATGGCCATCATCCATAGGCCTAAGGTACTTTTACTTGATGAGCCATTAAACTACCTTGATATTCCAACCCAGGAGAACGTTGTTGAATTACTACTAAGCATGAGAAGAGAGGGTACTACAATGCTCATATCCACCCATATAATGTCTGTGGCGGAGAGGTTAACTAATAGAGTCATTATGATTAATAGAGGTAGATTAGTTTGGGAAGGTAGCATTAGTGAACTGATGATGCTGGTTAAGCCGGGGGAGAGAATTGAGGAGACCGTCGCCAGAATGCTTAAGGAAGCTTAACTAATATGCCATTACCTATCCTCCCCCCTGAATGACCTAAAGAACATGTAGTAAAGCAGTGGATCAAGCATTGACACTAAGCCACCCGTTATCATTGATAGTGTGAACAATGAGGCATTCATCATTACGCCTGCCGTGAAACTGCCTATGCTATAGGGTAGTCTCCTAGCTAAGCCTGTTATGGATAACCCCCTAGCCCTCTCCTCACTAGCTATAACCTCCATGGATAAGGATTGCCTCATGGGTATTGTAACCATGTAGAGCGCCACCCTAACTACATAAAGTACTGAATCCACGATTAGGCTGGGTATTATAGCCATAACTATGAATAAGCCTACTGAAATGGACCTGAGCATGGATATGGCCTTAACCCTACCCATGATTCTCTCCACCCTGTCCGCTAGTAGGGTGGAAACCATTGAAGCCAGGTATGAGGCTAGGTAAATCATGTTTATGTCGAGTTCTGTGGCATGCAGATAAAGTTTAAACCACAGCGGGAGTAGTGGAGTTACCATACCTAATCCAAGGCTACCAAAGGACCCAGCAATCGCAATCCTAGTTACTGAACTACTTGACCTCCTTGGTAGTATTTGACTTATTGAATTAACATTAACCCTCCCCCTATCCCTCCTCACCATTAGTAAAACTAGTAGAGACACTAAGCTAAGTACCGTAGATAGCTTGAATAGAAATAAGTCACCTAGGCCCATGCTGATAAGTAAGTATGATGTTGCCGCTCCAGTTAATGATGATGCCGTTGATGATGCTGTGGTAATACTGTAAACCTTAGTTCTTTCAACTGGACTCGTGTTATCAGCTAGTAGTGAAGTTTGAAGCGGCGTAACTGGTCCACCACCAGCGCCTCCCCCAGGGCCACCGCCTCCTGTAGTGCCCAGTATTGAGGTTATGAATATGGCCAGTTTATTAGTTGTTATACTATAGATTAGCATTGAAGCAGTGAATAGAGATGACATAGCTATTAGAGTATCCCTCCTACCGTAGAGATCCCCTAGGAAGCCTGCAGCTAACACTAGTAGTGATGATGAAATAGAGTTAATCATGAAGTAAAGCCCTATTAACGCTGGGTTGAAGCCTATGGACTTTAAGTAGAGGGGGATTGTGAATGATAAGTAGCCAAAGGAGAAGCTTCTAATTATCCTTGAAGCTACAAGAGCCTTAACATTCCTATTCATTTTCCCTCGCTTATCTTACTCAACATGAGTTCCAAGTATGTTTTAGGTTCCACGGAGTCCTTCTTAACCCCAAGGGCTCTCTCCGCGAAGCTCATAATACTCTTCACTAATTCACTAACTATACCCTGGTCATTAGTTAAGGTTTCAATCTCAATGAAGTTCCCTAACCCATTAACCTTATCCACGTATATTGTGTAACTACCGTAAGTATACTCAGTTCTCTCCTTCCTAATAACCGCAATCTCCCTAAAGCCAAGCTCCTTCAAGGCGCCTATAGTATTGCTGGCCGAGTCAACATCAATATTATACTCAACCCTAACCTTACCCTCACCACCTAACCTAGGTCCCTTATAAGTAACCGTTACCTTACCTGATCCATATAACCTAACCCTAACAGCCTCATCAGTTGCTGCAAAGTCCCTGCAGGGGTGATTAAAGTAATGATCCTCCTCAACATCACTACCCACATACGTAGCAAACCCCCTCAACTTACTTATAACATCATCTACGTTACTCACCCTAAACTTAACCTCAACCTCAAACATGCAACTAACTATGAAGTAGCTTATTTAAATACTCAACTAAATCCCACTCATCCTTCATTAAAGCCTTCTACCCTAAATATACCATTCGTTCCCTGCACCCTTAGAATTCTAGAATTTAGGATTCTATTGTGAAAAGCATTAAGTGCGCTGAGAGAATGATGCAATATTCACTAGAGGAATTTAAATGACTTAATAACGCATTTACTGCATTAAGGGAAACTATCGAGAACTATTAAGGCCAAGTCTAATTATACTGGACTAAACCCTACTAGCGAACCAGCAAAGCTAACACCTCACCGCAGTCGGTAGGTAACTTAGTTGAATGAACCTTATATTTCGCTAAAGTAGCCCCATGGGACACTTGAAGAAGCCGTGTGGAAAGCACGTTAAACATTAGAAAATCATCGGTTGCAAAGGTATGTTTAATTCAAAATGTGTTCCACCCTGCAGGTGATGGGGCCGCCGGGACTTGAACCCGGGATCACCGGCGATTTGGTACCACGGGGATGGTTCCCCAGGCCGCTGGACCTGGGCTTTCGCCCAGAGTATCCTAGCCAGGCTAGACTACGGCCCCTATTGTTGGCTTACCTAAAGTGTGGTTATTTAAACTTTGGGTTCGTTTAGAATCTTAGAGTTAACTTAGGGTATTTTACGTTAATTACGTGTTCCTTTATGGTTGCGGCATTAATGATTCTAAAGGACTTATGAAGTTAAAATTAATGTCTTCCTTAATCAGTGTTGGTAACCATTATGAAAATGGTCAGTTGTGTGATTAATATTTTTAAGGTTAAGCTGAAGCGAATACTCATGGTGTCTGTGAATAGTGTTTTAACATACATGGGTATTGCCGCTGCCGTATTGGCTTGGGTAGTTATAGCAGTTAGCATTAGTCTTAATCCTTGGTTCAGCATGTTTGGTAATGCCCTGAGCGACTTAGGTAATCCTCATGCTAATTACTACTGGGTGTATAATTATGGCTTGGTTGTAACGGCAGCCTTAATGCTCTTATTCTCATTTCACCTACTGCTTGTTTCTGAAAATAAAGTTGAGGTAATGGGTTCCTCCTTTGTCACTATTGCCTCTATTTTCCTTGCCCTAATAGGTATTTTTCATGAAGGCACTTACCCCCACACCTTCGTTTCTGAATGGTTCTTCACGCAAATGGATTTAGCTGTTGTTGTTTGGAGCATTGGCCTAGTATTGAGTAGAAGACTTAACTACGGTATTCCACTCCTACTGCTTGGTTTAATAGCCCCAGTACCGGCATTGCTAATTAAATGGCCCTCAACAGCCCTTCTTGAGACATATGGTATAGTAATTATTGACATATGGGCTATAGTTGCAACAATACTGATTAAGGGTAAGGCACCTAGGGTTCACTGCGGAGTTTAATGCTTAAAAAGGTTAAGGGAAAATGGTGAACCATGGCTGAGGCGGCTTATGCGCCTTTAAAGGTGGTGGTTTGCCCCATATGTAACTACATGGGTGATGTAAAGGGATTGAAGCTAGACTACTCCACCGTACCTCAACCTACTGAGGTAACGTGCCCTAAGTGTGGGCAGAAGGTACCTATTGAATCCATTGCAACACACATGAGGAAGCACCTTAAGGTTGGTGGAAAGAACTACACGTGTGATATTTGCCAAGCTAAGGTTCAAGGTGAGGGACAAGCCATGAGACATATGAAGGAACACATGATTGCAGGCTTCAGGAAGGGTAGTGTAATACTTTGGGTTTGCCTAGCCTGTGGTAGAGTGTTTAAGTATAGGTCATCAGCCTTAGCTCACTTAACGGCATTCCATGAGAGGCCGATGGATTAACATGAACATCGGCCTATTGATTGCCCAAGCCTTACTCATAATATGGCCACCCTACGTGGCTAATGCAACCCCGGTTTTAGCCAAGAGGGTTTTCAAGGGTAGGCTTCATCCAATTGACTTCAATAAGTCTCTTAAGGATGGTAAGAGGGTTCTGGGGGATGGTAAAACCTATGAAGGGTTCATGATGGGTGTTACCCTAGGAACCCTGGGTGGTTACCTTGTGGTTTACGTTATTGGTTCATTAACTACACCACTACTTAAGTACCCTACCATGCTTGATTCCTTCGTAATGTCAGTGGCTGCGCTCCTAGGTGATATGCTGGGTGCCTTCATTAAGAGGAGGCTTGGCTTAAGGAGGGGTGAACCAGCCCCATTACTGGATCAGCTTGATTTCCTCCTAGCCTCCCTACTTGCACTATACTTAATTAACCCAAGCATTTTACCTGCTCCAGTAGCAGTGGCTGCAATAATCATAACCCCCCCAATTCACCTAGCCACAAATGCTGGCGCATACCTACTTGGCCTTAAGAGCGAACCTTGGTAGGCTAGGGTTAGCTTAATTATGCTTAATTTGAGAGTCAGCCATGCGAGCCTTCCTCATTTACTCAGGACTCGAGATCCACATCACTTAGATTACATTAGTAGCCTAGCCCTTAATACGCTTTCCCATAGTTAAACATGAGTCTGCGTATTCAAGTAAATCACTGAACATTACTTCAGCCGTTGCCTCAGCTGGGCCTGTTGGACCTATGACGGTTATTTCCTTCCCATCATTGAGTTTAATGATTAATGCATTATAGTTGCCAGTAATGGAGCCAATAACGCTACTTGCTGGGACTTCCATGGGCTTGACACTTATTAACCTCCTAGTTAAATCCACTGAAGCCACTTGCTTAATCCTAATACCCTTCCTGGCGCTCTCCTTAATGTAATCATCCTTTAGGTTTAACATTGATTGTACATCAGCATCCCTTAAACTCGCATTAATGCCCATAACGTTAGCCAGTATGGTTGCCTTAGCTGCAGCATCCAAGCCACCTAGGTCTATTGCTGGGTCTGGTTCAGCTATCTTCTCCTCAATAGCCCTTTTAATAGCCTCACTCATGGTTAACCCATTCTCCACAAGGGTTAGGACGTAATTCGACGTAGCGTTCAATACGCCCTCAATATTTTTAATGATCCTACCCCTTAATCCCTTGAGCAGTTGAATTACAGGTGTACCAGCCATTACGGTAGCCGTGAAGCCTAAGTATACCCTCTTATTCCTAGCTTCATTAATTAACTCCCCGTAAGCCAAGGCTAAGCCTGTCTTATCCGCAGTAATCACTGATATACCCTCACTTATCAGTAGCCTGTATATTGTTAAATTTGGTTCACCGGTATGGTAACTTGGCGGTATTGATACTACTGCAACATCTGGTTTAAGGTTAATTAAGTCCCTTAGCTCAATTGTCTTGAAGTTAGGTGCACTATATACGCCCTTATTGGTTAAGTCAATGAGTGCTCTACTGCCTATGCATTCATCATTAATTAAACCACCCCTCGATGCAAGTATGCCTATTACGCAGGGTTCTAGCCCTAGCTTATTTAATTCAGTAACCCTGTTTACTAGTATCCTTGTGAAGGATTTACCAACATTCCCAAACCCTATGAGAGCTATTTTAACCATAATGAAGATAGCGTTAATTAGCGTTTTAAAGACTCACTTATGGGTTTCCTAACGGGTAATACCTCAATCTTATGAGGTATTTTCGATATGGGGCTTAAGCACCTTGGGCACTTACCACCCCAATACCTAGCCACATCCTCTGCACTCTTAGGCTTATCACCCTTATACAGTATGAAACCGCACCAGCGGCATACATACTCAATAGCCATGCATCTACTGTTTTTAACTAATTTAAAAGCATTATCTTTAATTAATAATATCCTTATAAATATAATGCAATATTTCAATTGCTAAGAATAGAATAATTTATTTGCAGTTTAGAAAATTAAATGGCTTAATATTGATGAATAAGACCCTCCAATCACCCCACTCATCGTCCTTAAAAATAGCCGACACTGAACCAGTATCGATCCTAATCCTATAAATGTTGCTCTGGCTTGAACCCACTACATGGGTAATTAATGATGCTATAGGTTGATAATGGGAAACCACTACAATGTTCTCCTTCGCCTCATTAATTACATTAATCATCCTACCTAAGACTGACTCAGCATCCTCACCACCAGGTGGTGGGTATTTGAGCGGGTTCCTTGAGTATTTGAGGAAACCAGGCCCTATATCATTAATCTTCATCATCTCCCACTTACCCATTTCAACTTCCCTAACCCTCTCATCAATTGTTAAGTCAACCTTAATTTCACCAGCAATAATACTGGCGGTTTCCCTAGCCCTAAGAAGTGGGGATGCAATAATTCTACTTATCCCCTTAGTATTATTCTTAAGAAACCTAGCTACGCATAATGCCTCTAATCTGCCTTTCTCAGTTAATGGCCCTACATTAATGTCCCTACTCTGCAATATCCCCTCCCTATTCAGTGTTGATTCACCATGCCTAACTAGGTAAATAGTAGCCATGAGGTCTCTGAACCTAAACCCTATTAAGCATTAACATTGCGGAAAGCTTATTTAAGCCAGGTACATAGTGGTTGTTAGCCCCGGTAGTATAGCCCGGTCAAGTATACGGCGCCGATCACCAAACCCCTAACCGGGGTTCCTTATGATGATTCACTCCTTAACTCAGCAGGTATTTAAAGGGCAGTGGAATATAGGTAGGTGAAATGGCTAATAATGATGCATATCTCCAATTAGGTAATTCAATAAGCCTAGCAGCTGCCATACTAATACTTGCTGTACTTGCTGAACTAGTATTAAATGGGCTTAAGGCTATATACTTACCATGGGTTCTCTCAGTAATGTGGATATTATGGATAATGGGTATAGCAGCGTACGTATCATACGTATCAGCTGAACTGAGGGTTAGGCAATTAATGGTGTACACTGTCCCCTTAGCATTAGCAATAACCCTAGTGGGTTTAATACTACTTACTGAGCATAAATTCCTCGGCGCTGAATTAGTGGTACTAGGTTACTTCCTAGAGCCTATAGCTGGCGTATCACTTTACTTAAGGCTCCTTAGCATAAATGGACCTGCAGCACATGCATTCTTCTGGGGTGCATTCTTGTTCACTGTGGGATTACCTCTAATACTGATTAAGGATGCTTACGTATCGCTGATAGGTGACTTAATTAAGATGATGGGCTTAATGCTACTCATTCTACGCAGTAAGTGAATATTACCCAATACACTGTGAAAGCCACACCACCAAGAATCGAGATACTAATACGCCTGGTGCTTTCCTAAGTTGATCACAGGAAGTGGAGAAACGCTTAAAAAATAAGGTCAATTAAGTAAACACAAGCGGGGGTGCCCGAGCTTGGTCAAAGGGGGCGGACTTAAGATCCGTTGGCGTAGGCCTGCGTGGGTTCAAATCCCACCCCCCGCACCATACTAGGAATTGACCATGAATACGCTCACGAGGCATCATGCATACGGTTATGGGCTAGTCCTCAAGGGTAGGAGCGGTGATGGCCAAAAATAGGTGGATCATGGAGGTAAGCCAACATGGTATACACATTGGTAAAAACAAGTGCCGAGTAATCGTTGAATTCTATTTCGATTCGAGTGTTTCTTTCAATTTATTAATTAACACCAGCATGGCCTCTCTATGTATATCGAAGCTCTCCTTTATCATTAAATTGTGGTAGAAGTTTGCGTGTAAACCCTCGGCCATTCTAAAGTTGATGAGTATGGACTTGTCCCTGGTTTCCCTATATAATTTTTCAACTATTGCGTCGTAGTCCCTATGGCTGTAGTGCTCCCAGCCATGGGTTTCAGCAATGGCATTTAACAACGCTGTAACAGCACCCTAAAGCTTCTCGCCAGCCTGGGCCAGGTCACCCCTCGCGTAAAGCTCCTCAGCAGCCCTAAGGTAATCCTCATGAAGCTTAAGGTACAATTCA
This sequence comes from Caldivirga sp., assembly GCF_023256255.1. Classification (NCBI taxonomy): domain Archaea; kingdom Thermoproteati; phylum Thermoproteota; class Thermoprotei; order Thermoproteales; family Thermoproteaceae; genus Caldivirga; species Caldivirga sp. The sequence continues at coordinate 22,087 of NZ_JAGDXD010000004.1, forward strand.
ACCCTCCGCGGAGGGTAAAGCCTCTCGGCAATTAGGTCAACAATAAACTCCTCAACATCCCTATCACCGGCTAACCTCCTCAGCAACTCCATAACTGTTGGCGATAGGGTTATTGACATTGTTAATTAATAAACCTGAGGATTTTAAACCCCTCCTTACTTAATGGATTACGTATTCACTTCAGTAATGTGGACATAGAGACTGTGGAGGCGTTACTCTATATTGGGTAAATCCTCACCCTTAGGCGCGTTTATTAGGTCGTTGATTAGGGCTTCAACATCGTAGCCACTCCTAGTAGCCGCATATCTAACATCCTTAATCTCCTCACCACTTGAACCAGCCTTAAGAATCATTATGGACTTAACGAATAGCCTCGAGCCTAGCCTAACCCTAATCATTGAGTCTAATAAATGCATGTAGTATGCCGAGTAGGCTATGGCTAACCTAACCATGAGGTCTCCTTCGAGTGGCTTGTAGATGTTGAAGAATTCGTGTGGCCCAAGGACACCAGTCCACACGCCAATACCAGAGCCATCGCCATCTAGCCTAACGATTATGTTATAGCCCGGTGGGTCGAAGATGTTGAAGAAGTGGTTACCATTAACCACGTAGTGTAGCCTATTGAAGCCCTTGATGGCGGCCTCCCTAAACCTATCCTCAAAACCATCATCAACACCACTAAGCTCAACGAATCCGGCATTTTGGTTAAGCCAGCCTAGGTGGTTAATTAGGGTGTTGACGTCTATTCTTAGCTTAGCCTCAAGCTCAACAATGAATGCATCAATAGTCCCAGCATCATCAGGCATTATTAGGCTGTATTGCCTCAAGGCCTCTTTAATGATGTGGAGTTTGGAGTATTCATTTCAAGGATCCTCAACCCCTCCTCAGTAATACTATAAACCCCAACATCAATCCTCTCGATCCAACCCCTCTCAATAAGGTATCTTAGGTAATTACCACAAGCACCCCTAGCCATTCCAATTAGCTTGCAAAGCTCACTAAAGGTTGCACTAGGCCTATTCCTTAAGTAATCCAACACCAGTAAGTACAGACCCTTCCCACCACCCATGGCTAAGCCCCTCTTGTTCTATATTATTTAGAGCACTTACATACATGTATGCCTCAGTGTCAGCCTAGGGTTGATGGTGCGGAGTATTGGAGTGAGGCTTGGTGGAGTGAAGGGTTTAGGACTCTTGACAAGGCTTACTCTAGGCTAATGGGCTTTATTGAGGCTAGGGGGAGTGTTATTGGGATGCTTAGCGGCGACTTAAGTAACCTACTTAAGGATGCTAACTTGAGGGACTTTACCCTAAAGGTTATTCTAGGCGGTTTTAGGGATGAGTGCCTTAACAACCCATTGGATGCTGGTAAAGTGGGTGAATGCTTCAATAGGCATGCCATAGGTAGGTTCTATAGGGAGGTACTGGGCATTGGACTAACCAACGAGGACCTATCAGAATTAGTCATCTGTTAGAGGTGTTTTTGCTAATTTATTTATAAGCTTTTCACTAGCAAAATGCTTAAATATGAGTTTAGCTAATACTGTACATTGCTTTACTTGCCACCAGTAGCCATAAACGTACTAGCCACACTGGCACTGGCCATAAGGACCATGAGGACGCCGCCGGCGCAAACCCTGAGGTATGAGTGAAGGAGCTATAGCTTTAAGGTGGTTCTTCTAATTATTGGGTCAGCAACCACGTACTCATCATTTATCTTCTCCACGATGCCGTGGTCAATCAACTCCCTCAACAGTACATATAGTGATTTATCATTAATTGACCTACCCTCCGCCCTCTCAATAGCGGCTTTAAGATCACTCCAACTCCTCCTCATAAATAACTCCCTAAGCAGCACCCTATACCTAGGGCTCCTATTGGCTAGGAAGTTCCTAAGTTCAGTAAGCGCCATCTCGGTCGCTGTCTCGAGGACCTCATCAAGCGATTGCCTACCCTCAACCGCGTATTGATGACCAACGTAAGTGAGCCAACCAATGACGCCATCAAGCTCATTCACGACACGCACCAGGAGGTCATCGCTTGGCCTAACACCGTACTGCTCGAAACCCCTCCTAAGGAAGTCCAGCGACTCATCGGGACTGAGCCTCCTGGTGCTTACGAAGTGGATGTACCTACCAAACAATGGCGCCTCAGGATCCTTAACCCTAAGGAATCTATCTAACACGCCAACCTCGGAGCCCGAGAGTAGGAATTTTACGTACCTCAGATTGTCGTAAGAATACGCGAGTATCATGTTAAAGTTAATCCAGGTGACCTTACTCAATTCCTGCGCCTCGTCAATGGCTATGACCACAGCTTTACCCAACCCAGCACCAAGATCATTAATCGCATCTAATAAATCGCCGACGCTCAACCTACGATGGCCACCAAGCCCAAACTCCACGCGTATTGGCGATACCTCAACCTTAATCCACCTAATTCTTAATAAGGCATCCTTAACCCTATCAATGAGTGACCTATTCCTGCTCAGGAAGCCCTCAAGCCCACGCCTAATCAACTCAGCGATGTCTGACTGCCTAGGCCTGCTACTAAACCTAAGGTCGAGGTAGATAAATGGGTAACCAGCCTCATTAAGCGCAACCCTCATTAGTGAGGTCTTGCCAGTCCTCCTGAGGCCCCTAACGACAATTATCTTCTCATTAACGATGCCGCTAATTAATCTCCTCAACTCAGTCTCGAAATCGTATAAGTCCTCCCTCTTACTTTTAGGTTCAAGATCAAAAAGCATAATACCAGTAACTTACCTATAGGGTAGGCTTATTAAACTATCGATACCAACACTAGTACTGCAAATATAGGGCGTTGACAAGGCTAGGCCTGGTCGGGTAAGGAGGGTTCAAATCATACTAAGTCATTGTGAGGTTGACCTGTAATGCGCGCTGCCGTGAGTTAAGGCGTGAATAAGGGAGTGCAGGGATACGTGTCTTAATGACTCTTCATGTTCAGGGCGTGGAAAACTACCTCAGTAATTGCTTGATTATTGCTCGGTAGATGGGTAGTTGCCATGCGTAGTACTCCCCAATGCCGAGCTCTGGGTCTTTGGGTATGCTCGCATTCCCTATCGTCGAGACCCACTTGTAGATTATCAGGTTGTTCCTTATCAATAGATCGCCGAGTTCTATTAACCTGGCGTTTGAATCCCTATGTATTGCGTCTGGGTCATTAACCACCTCGATTAACTCCTTCACCAATCCCCTACCCTTAACCTCATCAACGATGGGTGCCAGCCTCTCCACTACCGAGTTTCTATACGCCGTCAAGTCCCAATTAAACGCCATAGCCAACTCCCAAAGGGCTCTCGGGTTACCGCCAAGTAATGTCCAGACCTCGTCAAAGTCAAGCCAACTTGGTGGTTTGAGGGGTAGGTATAGATCCCTAAAGGATTCCCTATTGAGGTTCCATATTAATCTAGTAACTAGGTAATTATGCCTAAATAGTAACTTAAGGCTCTCGCCCTCAGATGTAGTGGCTATTACGTTCACGGCCCTGGGCCCGTACTCACTCATGAACTTCTGCATGAATTCGTAAAGCCACTTAATGTACCACTCAACGTTATTGATGCCCATTGATTTAACAACATCATCCACGGCCAGGAGAACGTACTTACCGTTGAGCCTTGTCCTCAGGGCCTTCTCGATTATTAACGTGGCCACCCTGGTTAACGCCCTACCAACGCCCTCATTAATAAAGCCACTCACCAACCCCCTAACCACGTCCATGACTAACTCAACCCCTGGCGAGGTAAGTAATGCCTTATCTAGGTCAATGCCCTCGGTGGCGTCTATGTAGAGGGCAACCCCATCATCCCCAAAGTACTCCCTGAACCTCCTCACGAATTCCTTAAGCAGCCTAGTCTTGCCACAACCCTCAGGGCCATAGATGTAGAGGGGCACGTACCTAAAGCCAGAAGCCCAATCCCTCAGCCAATAAAGCTCCACAACCCTGTTAACGAAGGGAGGCTCCACAACCCTCAGATAGCATCCACTAACCCCTTAAAATACATTGTTCTCCGCCTATTGTTTTTAACTTTATAAAATTCTTAAATCACTGCATTGCTTAATTAAAGGGGTTGTGTGCCAAGTTAATTGTGGAGATACCTGAAGAGTTGCTTAGGGAGGTTGAGAAGAGGGGTTTGGACATAGTTGACATCATCATTAACGCGATTGAGAGGGTGGATCCATCTGGCGGCGTTAAGTTGAGGGTTGAGTTAGCTGTTAGGTTTCTGAACGAGGCTAGGGAGTATTTGAATAGGGGTGATGCTGTTCAAGCATCCGAGAAGGCTTATAAGGCCATTGAGGAGACTGTTAAGGCACTGGCTGAAAAATATAATTTACCTGAATACCAGCAGGCAGTTAAGGATGGCGGATGGTTCGCTTATCTGCTACAGAGGGCGAGCAACACATTATCTACAATGCTTGGTGAATGGGTGGCGGCAGGCTGGGCATCGGCATATGCCGTACGTGTGTGGGGGTTTCACGAGGGGAAATTGGAGGTGAAGGATTTAACCACGTACATTAAAATCATTGAAGATACGGTAAATAAGGCACTGCAGATATTAAGTAAGTGAGGTAACATTATATTAGTTCCTACACTCTACATGATTAGGTTAAGTCCATATGCGTTGTATTAACCCTCGTGGGGGTTGATTTAAGCAGTTTAATGACCTCAGGGTGGTTAGCCTCCTTAGCGTAATCCAACGGGATTCTACCATCCATATCCCTAATGCTTAAATAAGCCCCGCTGCTAATGAGAAGTTTAACCATGTTAACGTCACCATCCCTCATTGCTAAATGTAGTGGGGTTCTACCGTCGCTATCTCTAGCGTTTGGATCGGCGCCATAGTTAAGCAGCGCAACGTAGTGTTAATGCGGCCACCACCAGCCGCCATGTGGAGTGGGGTCTTACCGCCACTATCCCTAACATTAGGGTCGCACCCCTCCCTCAAGAGCTTAACAATACCCTCAGCATCACCACTCCTGGCAAGTTCAAGCAGTTCAAGGCAATTAGGCATATAGGTTTATGGATGCATTATCCTTTTAAAGATTTAACACATTTTAAATGCAGCGCCTTTACGAAAACCCTTAAATATATGCGCCATTGTTTTTTAACGTGGCTATTCCACCATCATTAGTAGAGGCCCTCAGGAGGAGGGGCCTAGATGTTGGCTACCTAATCGACACCCTACTAATTAACTCAAGCATTGACCCCCCTGAAGCCGTTAAGGCCCATGCAGAATTGGCTACTATGGCTTTTAATGAAGGTGTAGAATTCGCTAATAAGGGTGATGTTGTTCAGGCCAGTGAGAAGTTGTATAAGGCTGTTGAGGAGGCTATTAAGGCACTGGCCATGGCCAAGAACCTGGAGGAGGCTAGGGAGGCCTTAAGTAAAGGGAGGTGGACAGTGGCATTATTAGACAATGCGGTATCTAAGCTAGGTGATGTAGTTGAGAGGGCATGGGATGCGGCATATTTCCTACACGTGAATGGTTTCCATGAGGTGAGGATTAATATTGAGCAGGTTAGGAGGAGGATCCCATACATAAGGTCATTGATTGATGAACTCAGGGATGAAGTTAAGGTTCAGTGAATTATTTTCTCTTTTTATAAAAGTACCCATTATAAAAGTCGAATGAATCATATTTCATCGCTATGAATTTATTAAATTTGACGCAAACCGCCTTTTTAAACAGTAGAAGGCTGGTAAATTATGGAGCAGGCTAAGGCGCTTGAGGTGAGTGGAGTGTCTCTAGCGGATAAATATCTACCCATCTTGAGGGTTACGTTGGGTTGGATGTACTTCTCGGCCTTCCTAAGGAGAACAGTTAATGTGCCAGCCAAGTTGAATCCGCACTCAAGCGCCTACGTTGGTGGTAAGTTGATAACCTTCCTGCCACATGCATGGCAGCCCATAGTGAGTACCCTTGAGTGGATTCTAATGCATCCACACTTACTCTACATCTTCCTACTGGCGTTCACAGCTATTGAGGGCATATTTGGCCTATTAATGATGCTAGGCTTCATGACTAGGCTATCTGGTCTCGTTATAGCTCTACTGGCCTGGAGCATTGGGGCTGCTGGCGGTTGGCTCGGCCCAACGTGTGTTGATGAGTGGCAGATAGCCACTGTTGAGGGTGCAGCGGCCTTCATGTTCATGTTCACTGGTAGTAGGTGGCTATCCATTGACCAGTACCTCGCCAGGAGGTATCCCGCTGGTTTAAGAATTTGGAAGATTAACGTACCCCTATGGTGATGGCTATGGACAGGACCTCCGTATACGCGGTCCTTGGATTCATAATAGCCACGGCCATAACGATGGCGCTTTACCAAATAAACTTCCTCGGATTCACCCACCTAACCAACTACTCTAAGAAGCCAGCATACTCCCTAGCGGGGACTCAACTATTTGAAAATGGCACACTGGTGCTCCACATAACTAGGGTTGCCGGGCCAGACACCTACGGTGGATTTATAGTGCTTGTACAGGTCCTGTACCCCAATGGTACAGTGGCTTACCAGTGGAATGCCGCATACCTAGGCCGCATACCGCAGAGTGATATAGTGAATAAGTATAATTTACCAGGACACCTAGTTCACTCCGATGGATTCGCCCTAGTGGTTCCATTGGGGCAATCCGCTATTGTTAAGTTATACGCGCCTGTAGCATTCAGTCCAGGCATATACATTGTTAGGGCCTATGATACTGATGGACAGTATGAGGCTTATGGAATTAAGTCCCAGACTTATGTAACCGTAACCAGTTAGCCTAATCCTTAATCTTTACCTTAAAAGAAACCGTTACTGCATATTAAGGCGTATTAATGTAACCTATTATTCTAAGTGTCCTGTAGCTCCACATTAATCACAAGAGCCTTAACCCTCAGTTAATGGAATCTCCTTGGGCAGTGTAACTTTACTGCCTTTAAGCTTACTCAATGTTTCAATTCCATTCAGTACCATGTGGACCTCCTCAATCTCCCTACTTCATTTAAATCTCTCAAGATCCTCCAGGATATTCACCATCTTAATGCTTGGCTTTAACAGGCTTCAACATCCCTAACATTCTCTAACTTAAGCTTCACATTCAGTGGGAATTTCAGAAAATACGTTAATGAGGTATTGCAAATAAGCATACACATTAATAATATCATTGTAAAACCGTTTACAGCGCTAGGAGGAAGAGTAACAGTATAATGCCAGGTAGACCAATACTACCACCTAGATCAACTATTTGAGAATCATGAGAGATTAATCAACGTGAAGTATGTTGAACTTGTGACATACCCAGAATCCTCAACCCCATACCAAGAACCGAAATAAGCTTCCTCACCCAATACTCCCTAGGTAAACCAAGGACAAGGTGAAGCAACAAAACAGAACACTAAAAGGCTGGGTAGCTCACTTTCCCTAGACTGTATTTAATTATGAGAAATATCACTATACCCGTTAACATTGCAATTAATAATGCCTCTGGTGCACCAACTACAGTACCTATGAATGCCCAAATAATGGAGCTTAGGATTTGCGATACCGTTAATATAGTCCACATTGATGAGTAGACGATTCCAAACTCCCTACGTGGAGTTACATATATGAGCATACTTCCCATCGCGGTGAAGAATGCGTTTATTGGTATATTATATATGAAATTGAGTATGAAGAGAGTTGGCACTGCAATAATCATAATTCTAATGGTCATTGGAACAATGCAGAAACCCAATCCTACAATGAGGGCAATTACCATGAGGACAATAATAGTACCTAACTTATTAACTCTGAACCTAGGTGCAAGCATTGACCCAATGACCACACCAATGGTACCAAACACTCTATCAATACCAGCGAGTAGCGCAATGTTGTAGTAGATTGATAGTATACTGTAATTCAAGACGTCCAACGATATTATCAATAGGTAAGTAATCACCATTATTAGTATCAATACCCTAAAGCTAATGTTGTTTTTAACTAATTCACTGAACTTAACGAAGCCTTGTCTGAGGACTTGGGTGCTCGGTCTATCCGTAACCCTTCCATGATGCCTCATGAGTGTTAATGGTATTAATGCCACCATGGAGAGTAGGGCTGAGGTCAAGATTAGGTACTTAGCAGTATCAATGTTTAGGTATAGTAAGTAGCCTGAGATGACTATTGCGGTTATTGATATTAACGATCTTAGTGTATTATTGAGTGATGTGTATAGTGTTATCTTCTCATTATCATTATAAAGCAAGTCCTTAATTAATGCGCTTCTTATAACACCCATTGCCGAGTATATACTCATGCCAAGCATGATAGTAATGAGCATCAGGATTAGGCTTAGGCTGTTTATCCCCATCATGACTATTATGAGGAATGCAATAACGTAAGATACAGACATTAAGGCATCACTTATGGCCAATACCTTCTTCTCATGACCAAGAACATCAATCACCGCACCACTGAAAAACCTCATTATTGTTGATGATGCGTAGAACACATAGACGAGGGCAACACCAAAAATCCTCATTGTATCAAAACCAAGGATGAATGAAACAAACTGAGTAACATCATACACAGTATTATTGAAGACATTAGAGTAAACAAGCAAAACAACATCCTTAATGCCCAGGATACTACAATATCTGTTAAATAAATTACGTAATAAGTTAATCATAACCTCCCCCTACTAAATGCATCCTCATCAGGCTTTAATTCACTGTAAATTCGCCTAAGCAGTGTTGTACTGCTCGCCTCATTAGGGCCTAGAATTGAGACTACTTTACCCTTATGAAACTCAATATTGATATCACCATTAACTGGTATGTTGCTGAAACTTTTCCGCACCTCCATTGTCTTCACTATTATGTTTTCCATATTTAGTATCAGATTTAACTGATACTGAATCTTTTAAATTTTACGTCTCGAAGAACGTTTTTACCTGGTATTACTAGAGAAATTACATCACTATGATGAGAAGGATTGCGCATTAGTTAGCTCAATGCTGATTAATTGCTGGATTTCTGTTTTACTTAAGGTTGCTCCATTTATAATAATTATAAGTATATCGTGGCTATTTGTGGCCATGACTGCAGTGTATTGTTCACCATTACCAGAAGGGGATTCAACCATGTAATTGTATCCCCTTATGTTACCCATTATAGGGCTTTTAGGGGGAAGGGTTAGATTGAAATATGAAGTTACCGCGAAGTATGAAACGATAACTACAGTAACTCCATTTAATGTTCCACGTAGGGTGGTTTCATAAGCCTTTAGTGGATTAATATTCATTTTATTAGGAAGCGGGAAGAAGTATAGGGACCCGGTCTTAAATGGGTTACCATTATAAGGTACTACGTAGTACCCATTACTGTTTTTACTCAGATACCCATACATGGCTGTCTGAACATTCCATGACCCTCCTAAAACCTGATGAGCTTGAGAGGGCGTAAGTAATAAGGGGAAATTCCGTGGAATTAATGAAACCCTAGCTTGAGTCACTATGTAAACTGTACCTACTACAGTTGTCACTATTACTAAGATTACTATTATAATCACCATAGTAGATATGCCTCTCTTAAATGTATATTCTAAGTAATTCATTAAATGGGTTAAAAATGAATTATTAATAAATTTTTCTGAAAACTATAAACAATTGAAAAATAGTGATTTTAATTTATTTATTAATTAATTAGTATTTAATTTTCTTTAAGGATTTTCCAATTGCTTTAATATTACATATTAAGAGTATTCAGGTGAGGGATGGGATTGCCTTTGCCTACATTACTCACGATATTTCCACAGCCAAGTACTTCAGTGATAAGATACTGGTAATGTACGCCGGTAAAATGGCTGAAATAGGACCATACAGAGACGTGATAAGGGATACACTGAGAAGTATGCTTACTCCCTTAACTTGGAGGGCATTAACACTTTCTGTCTCTCATTGGCGTAAACCCTAGCCTCCTTAACAGCATTAAGTATACTTAGTGGAGGTTGATTAGACTTAGCTAAGTCAAGTATTTCCCTAGCCTTAGTAATTAACCTATAATCATACTCCACAAGTCTCTCTAAGTCCTCTGGGTAAACCTTAAACCTATCGTGCATACCAGCATCACCAAGTGGGGCATTATAGACTTCACTTATTAACTTCCTTATCTCACTCAGTAAGTTCTCATACTGCTGAATTATGGGGTCAAATGGGTTTGATTGAGCTACTAGAGCCTCATTAGCCTCAATAAGGCCCCTAGCCTCCTCAAGCATCTGGGTTATTGCCTTTCTCACTAGGAAGTCGTCCTGCCTAATTAAGTCCTTAACCTTATACCCCCTAAATCCAGGAACCATTAATTGAAGCCTCTCCAATGGGGTTAAGGGTGATTCAGATACCGGGGTGGGTGATTCATTATCCTGCCTATTACTCATGGTTCACTACTGTTGCTACTGAAATTTAAGCCTTTTATCTTTAATGCACGTTAACTAACTAAGCCTAACACCAACGTAGCCTCCTATGATACCGGAGATTAAGTTAACAACTATGAATACGCCTATCTTAGTCCTTAATGGTCCTACATAAGCATCGAACAGTATTGATAGGAAGGCTAAGGATACTATGGTGAATATGACTATCCTTTGAGTGGACTTAAATATATTCGAGTAACCCATCATGTACTCTGACTTATAAGGTCTAGTGAAAATAATTAATATTACATATAATGCCAGTGTTAATAGGAGACTAACCCAGTAACCCTTGTAAAGTGACCAAAATGGGCTTAGAGCCAGTGGAGTGGGGTAGAATATGTTGGCTAATGCCTCCAGGGCTAGTGTTAGTACCGAAACTAGGAAGGAGAACCCCACTCCACTTACAGCACCATACCTCACATCTCTAGTACTCATGGTTAAGTTAATTCACTTAAGCCTTAACTCTCCTGACTGGAGCCCTCTTCCCTCTTCCTCTCTGGTTTAGCCATGGGTGGTGTGAATTGGGTGGTTGGTATTACCCCGGTTCCCCCTATTACTAAGTTTATTGGGTAATATGGTACGCCAAGCATCATGTTTGTGGCTGCTGGGTCTGAGCGTTGAGCCATTATTTCAGCTAACCTAGCCCTAATTGCGGTAACTGGGTCTAGGCCAATTGCGGTGAACTGTATTATCCTCCTCATGGTTTCATCCTCAGGCTCAAGTCTAACTATCCTGCAGGTAAGCAGGTTAACACCCATCTCTTCCATCACAGTCCTAAGTGATGCTGTTACCGCATCGGTTATCTTATGTAGGTTCGCGTAAACTTCATTAAGGGAAATCATGTTAAGCACCTGTGATACTGACTGATCCACTATTGGTGATAGGAATATGGCAAAATCATTAACAGTGTACTTAAGTTCACTGAATTGAATACTGTTAATGAACTTAACGGGGTCAGATATCGTGAAGTAGTAGGCCACTTGATACTTCATTGGTACAAGCTCCTTAGTCTGAGTTGAACCCTCGCTCCTAGCCTCATGACGCGCAGTGCTAATGAAAAGTACCTCCACCTCCCATGGCAGATTACCTGAGTACTGGAGCCTTGCGAAGAATTGGGAAACTGGGTTAGCTGGAGTCTGTAGATCATGAGCTCCCGGATCAAAGACACCAGTCACTTGGCCCTGAACCCTAACTACTGCCCTCTGGTTTGAATAAACTATTAGCCTTGACCTAGTCCTAACATCCACTGAGTGATACTTAACTACAAGGTCGTTAGGACCCATTTCATCAATACCCTTCTCATTAACAGAGGATATTACCTGCGCCCTAATTGACATAAATTAAGTATAATACCTGGTGGTTTAAATACATTGCTGTATTCAATAATGAAATAAACCTTTACCTACTCATAACCTTGCCTAGGACACCTACTGAAACTTGTTTCAACATACCAGGTTAATTATAAAATAAAATACGATTTTTAGTTAAATATAATTCATAACGTTATATTATAATCAAAATTATAAGATATATTTTATATTAATAAAGTTCAATCACATTAAAAAGAAATACCTAAGATGCGGATTCAGGACAATGAGGACCTAATTATAATTGATGAACTGAACGATAAGCCTTACTTCTTCTAATGATTGGGGTTGGTTTTTAAATTTTCTGTTTTGCTTTAGTGCTTCAGGAACCGCGGATTAGGGTCTCCATGGTTTATTACTGGACGAACAGAGCAGGGGTAACGCTTACCAGCAGTAAGCAGTTAGGATGAAGGTAGTAAACCATAAACCAATGAACCACCCAAGGAAAACATTCCTCAATGGTGGAGAAGGAGATGGTGACGCTGATTGAGGCTCATAACCGTTAACCTTATATTTAATTATAGATCAGGTTCATATATGAATGCAGGATTTCTTAATAAGATATTAATTGTGATTAGTATCGTTCTAGCTGTTTTACTGGGTTTATCGATGGGTGGTGTCTTACCCTACGTTTCTCATGTAAGTATAAGCCCAGTATTCTTTACCATAACCTCAACATCATATGTAACGTACACTTCAATAGCGCACTCGACCATAACACGCACATCAACTATAACTACCACGACAATAATTATGCGCAATTATACTGAAACACTAACCACAACTAGTGTGGCCACTCAAGTAAGTAGTACAACAGTCACAGTGACCGTCACCAATACAGTCACAATCACACCATCAACAACCACCACATTAACCACAAGCACCACAACAAGCCCAAGTACGGCTAGTCCATTACTCTTGCTGAATACTACGGCTAATACTGGTGAATACACCGGCTTCATTATGAATAATAGCCTCTACATCTACTACACTGCCCCATTATCCCAATTAATTGGTGTTAGGATTATTGGCTTGAATATTACTAATGCTCCCGTGCCAGTTAGTAGTGGTGTTGGTGCACCAGACTATTATAATAATGGACTCCTCTTCATTGAGAATATTGGCGGTAGTTTCGCAATAGTCTATTGGGATTTCAAAACCATGAGGGTGCTTACGCCAGTGGTGGGTTATTATGTGGCTTATGCCTTTAACCCAGCCACTAGCCTCGAGGGGGCATTATGGATGCCTAGACTCCTCGCCTTTAATGAGACTAGGCTACTCATACTCAAGGATTGGAGCAGCATAGTCACTAATGTTAGCATGCCTTATGCTAACACTATTCAGGAGTGCCCTAATGGCTCATTCATTATCCAGCTCCTAAACTCAACCATTGTAGTATACCCTGGGTTTAGGGATTATAATGGTTACCAGGCTTTCGGATGTGACTACTACATGATTGCCAATACCCTGTATTACGATGGTAAAGCCTACTACCTAGGAGCCCGCATGATACTCACTGCCTACCCAAATGGCTCACTAATCATAGTGCTAACGCCAAGTGGTGTTAGCGTGTATGATTTGAGCATGAGGCTACTCTTTAGTGTGCCAGTTAATACCCCAGCTAGTGCTGAGGTTTTTAGGCTTGGTGAATATTACTATGTTATTGCATCAAGCTTAGGTAGGCTTGTGGTTTATGCTGTTAAGGCTTAAGTGAGCTATCCCGTCCTGAAGGGTGGGGTTCTGTAGGCTGTTGGGTTGGCTTCCAGTCCCCTTTCCTTAGAATGTTTATGCTTGCGTTCATTATGCTTAGTATCCTCCAACCTCTTCAAAAACAACCCCACGACGAGTAGGAGGGTTAAAGGAAACGACTACGCCTACATATACGTAGGAAACGTAGAGGCATTGAAGAAACTCAAGGGAAAGAAAGTATGCCTACTAATACTAGAGGAATGTATGTTTCCAGCTTTTAGATAAGACAAGTATCCTTAACAGTAAAAGGACTTGATACCTGGTGCCCCGGCCGGGACTTGAACCCGGGACCCCCCGGTCTTCAGCCGGGTGCTCTCCCAGGCTGAGCTACCGGGGCCTGTTGCGTTTTAGTTAGCCTAAATGGTTTTTATGCTTTTCCTTAGGATACTTAAAATAATTGATCCTTCATTATTCATGTTCTCATAATCCTTATTAGTACCTTCATGCTGCCTTTAGTAGAGGTTAATGATACTTAAATTCAAGCAGTGGTGAGGCTCATTAAATCTTAAACACGTATTCCTCAGCACCATCTTTAAGTACCTTAATACTCATATCATCGGTGCTGAGTATGGCGTAGCACCTGTACCTTTGTGATGAATCAACCCTAAGGTAATTACCCCACTCGTACTTACCGTAATTATAGCATTCACCTGTCATATGACCATTAAGCAGTAGCCTTGGTTTAAGAAGCTTAACCGCATCTAGTGCCACTGTACTGTATTCATCATTCCTCATCCATGGGTATTGGTCAGGTAAGTAGAGTGGTTGATGCATTATAAGTAAGTCAAGGGAATTAACCTTCCTCTTAATCCTATTAATTACCCTCATGAACCTATTAAACCCAATGGTGTACTCACCATCGCTTTGACTTATTAACCCATTAATACCACTGAGGGTTAAGCCATGTACCCTGCGGATTGCACCATCACCAATGGCGTAATGCTTAATTAAGCCGAAGTTCTCATGATTCCCATAGACTGTGATTAAGGGTACTCTACTAATAATTGCGTATAAGTCATCTTGAGTTAAGTACTCACCCCAATCACCCGCTGATATTAATATATCAGGCTTAACATCATCAATAACTCCAATTAACCAGTTAACCGCCTCATATTCCCCAGGCTCAATCGTCTTATGTAGGTCACTTATCAACAGTAGCTTAGCCATACCTTAGTGAAGGCATTAAGATTATTAAATCTTAGGTTAAATTTAAGGAATTCATTAATTAAGTAGGGTATACCGATAATGTTCCCCCAATTCACGTAGGGATCAGTAAGCATGGGTTCTTAATCACCGGACCTCATTCGGTTAAGGTTTCATCACTTAGTTGACGGTCTAGGGGTAGTTATTAAGCTTATTTACCATTAAGAGACTACCTCTTCTCCACTATCATTGAAGCCAACACGCCCACTATGTATAATGCCGACATGGTTAACCCAATTGTTGTCTCAATTATCCCACCAGTTGTTCCTGGGGATATTATTAGTGCGAATAGGAAGCTTGCTAGTACTCCCCAACGCCAGTACTGTCTCCAGGTTGATGCCTTAACAATCCTGAACCTTGTTAATATAGTCATTATTAACGGTGTCTGGAATGCTAAACCCATTGAGAGCATTAGGGCTAGTATAGTCTGCACGAATGATCTTAGGCTTATCGTTGGCTCAACATTAAGGGCTTTAGCGTAGAATAGGAAGAACTTGAATATTACAGGTATTATAATGGCGTACGCGAATAATGAGCCTAATGCGAAGAGTACCATTGCCGGTAGTACTGACGCCTTGAGCATACGCCTCTCATGCTCATAAAGGCCAGGTGAGATGAATGCCCAGACTTCCCACAGTACTATTGGTAAGGCTATTATTACTGCGAGGAAAAGCGATATTTGAGCCGCCGCCAACAGTGGGTCAAAAGGGGATATTGTTATTATCTCAACACCCTTAGGTACGGTTGCGTGAATGAAGAAGTTTATTACTGATACTGAGAATGAATCATCTATTGAGGGTATCGGCACAATAACCAGTATGCCGGGTGGATCAATCCTAGTGATACTGTATTTGAATGCGAAAACAAGTATGAATGATATTAATATGGTGTATAATGCCTTCCTTAACCTACCAATTAACTCCACAATATGGCTTATTAACGGTTGCTCCTGCATTCCTAAATTCCTTGCTAGCTAACTCAACTAATAAGTTTTGATTCCGGGAAACTGAAAATGTGTACATGAGGAAAAGCTAATAAACCAAGGGATTAACCTTAACTCAGCGGCCGTGGTCTAGTGGTCTAGGATGGCGGCCCCCCGTGCGGCGGTGCGTGATTTAATAAACGAATTATTTATTAAGGCTTGTGAAATACTACATAAGTATGGTTAGTATTAGGGATACTGAGGTTACCCTCCTTGAGGTAGTTCAACCATTTGACGCTAATTCTGTTGGCAGACTATTTGGCGGTAGGATACTGGAGTGGATTGCTAACATTGGTACAGTGGCCACTGTTAAGTTTTCCCATGGGCCAACCGTATTGGCTTACATGGATAGGCACTTCTTCCTAGCCCCAGCCTTCATCGGTGATTCAATTACACTTAAGGCTAGGGTTGAGTACGTGGGCAGATCATCCATGGAGACTTACATTGAGGCTGTTAGGCATCATGGTGGTGACCAGGTGGTTATGACCATGACCACGGCGGCTTATGTTGCTGTTGATGATTATGGGCAACCCAGGTTAATTAGGAGCGAACTTAAGCCTAATCCTGATGAATTAAGGATTTACAATAATGCCAGGAATAGGTATGAGGCTAGGAAGAGTAAGATAGCGAATAGGCGTGAAGAGAGGTATAATGTTAAGGATCCAACAGAGAACCTTAGGTGGAGGGTTGAGTCAAATAGGTGGGTTACTCCTCAAGACGCCTTCATGTCTAACATGGTTTCCGCAGGCAGATTACTGGCTTGGATTGATAATATTGCAGCCTCACTGGCAAGTGAATACGCCAAGTCGGTAGTGGTAACTGGGTCAATTGATGATACAGTGTTTTACTCACCAATAAGGATTGGTGAGATTGTTAAGATTGCTGCAGGCATAAGTTATGTTGGGAAGACCAGCCTGGAGACTTTAATACACGTTACCACTGAGGATGCCTACGGTAACGTTAAGAGGGTGTGCACCGCCTACTACACTTACATTGCCATTGATGATAAGGGAAAGCCTCAGCCTGTTCCGCAGTATCAGCCTATTAATGATTATGAGAGGGGGCTTTTTGAGGAGGGGGCTAGGAGGAAGGCTGTTAGGGATGAGGAGATTAGGAGGTTGAGGGGGTCGATGATTGTTAAGTGATTATCTTAACGCCGCTTGGCTTAGGCATTCTCCTAACAAGCTCCGGGATGCTTAGGGCCTCGCCTCCATTAGCCTTAATCTTACTAATGGCTGTTTTAGAGAAGGCCCAAGCAGCCACCGTTACCCTTTTACTTAATTCACCATCCCCAAGAACCTTACCTGGAACAACAGCCACATCACCATCATTAAGAAGCCTATTCAACTCACCAACATTAACAACAACCCTACCCCTCCTAGGCCTACTAAGCAAAACAGCCACAGTAGCCCAGAGCCCCACATTATACCGCCTATGCGCCACCTCAAGAAACCTAACAGTCATCCTAAGATACTGGTTCGTTGACTTTAACTCCACGGGAAGCCTTCTACTGCTATATTTTAAAAACTTAATCTTAAGGAGGATTAAAGGGGCCATGAAACCGTACCTCTTAATTGCTTTAACCATAGCATTAATGATGGATTACCTATACCCCCTGCATAAGGGCCTACTATACTTAATTCACCCAGTGCACTTAACCTATGGGTTAGCTATAAGGCTATATAGGCCTTATTCAGGAAGGCTATGGGGGGTAGCTGTATGGTTTTCATCAGTTGTACCAATCCTATTAATCTACAGCGTACCCATTATCGTAGTACACTTAGGTAATCCTGTTCTCCTAGTCATTATCCTAGTTTACGCCGGCTTCATGGTTAAGTTAAGCATATCCTTAAGGCTACTGTTAAGTATAGTTGAGGATTACGGTAAGGCTATTAATGAAGGCGACTTAAACAAAGCTAGGGGTATAGCTCAGCAATTGGTTAGAAGGAATGTGTGGATTATTGATATTGGGCACGTTAACTCAGCCGTGGTTGAGTCACTCTTTGAGAGCCTCGTGGATGGCTTCACCTCACCCCTATTTTACCTAATGCTACTTGGACCAATTGGCTCATTACTTCAGAGGTTATCAAACACCATGGATAGCGCCCTAGGTTACACTGATGAACCATATAGGCGTGTTGGCTGGTTCTCAGCTAAGGTGGATACTGTCATGAATTATGTTCCAGCCAGATTAACCGCATTACTAATAATACTCACTGGGTTTTTAATGGGGAGGGGGCCAAGGCTAAGCACATACTTAAGGTATAGGTCAATTACCAGGAGCTTGAATGCAGGGCACCCCCTTGCCGCGGCATCATCGGTACTAGGCGTAAGGCTGGAGAAGATTAACGAATACAGTATTGGAGATGGGGAATTACCTGACATCACTAGCCTACTAACTGCAATTAAGCTAACTAAGCTTACTGCAGTATTGTTCATTATAATACTTGCCTTATGCTTAATATTAATCCCATCAGTTAAATACGGCTTAATTGGTTCATTAATCAAACTCAATTAAAATCCTCAATAATTACTCAATCATGCTACAAAGCCTTAAAACTAGTAGCTTAGTCAATAAATCATCCAGCAATGAGAATTCTCATTGTTACTCAGCAGTTTCTTTATAAACCCTGTTAAGGGATACTTAATAATGGGTACTGTTAACGTTAATAAACCTGTAACAACAATGCTCAGTGAACTAAGTAATGATTTAAATCGAGATGACTTAGTTCTGGTTGAAAGAATGCCTCAAATAAAGGAGACTGAGAGGTATAGGGATGTGGTAATAAACATGCTTAAGGAATTCCACGTGACACTGGTTCTAGTTAGGTTAGTGTTTAAGAGCGGTGAGGTTAAGGGTTATGTTTTCCTGGTTAAGGCTGATGATTCAAGTGAAGTTCCTGGTAATGGGCATGTGGAGGGTTACGTGATAGTGAGGGATCATAGGGGTAGGATGACTAAGTATGTTTATAATCCTGAGGAAGCACCCCTAGATTATTTAGCCAGGGAGGTTTTAACCTTCGCTGAATTGTATAGGAAGGCTGAGGAGAGGGTCATTAAACTTGGCTTAACTGAGGCGTATAGGGATAGGGGCTTTTTCACTGATTACGAATAAAACTTAAAGTAAGCGGCTGAAGGTTAGTTGACTTGGTGTGTTAAAAACTGTGGCTGAGGTGTATGAGACTAGGAAGAGGAAGTTTGTGGATAGGTTGATTAGGGAGGGAGAGGAGGGTAGGGTTGATTTCGATATTTTCGATTTCCTAAGGGAATTCAACGAATTGAGTAATTACTACACAACCAGTAGTTGTAGTGGTAGAATAATGATTGTTGATGCCTTTTCACTCAGCTTCGCTAAGGGTAGAGGGTTAGCTAAAATACTGGCTAAGTGGCATAGGCCAGTTACTTTAAGTGAGGTACTGGGCGCAATCAATAGCGGAGTTAATTTATGGCTGCTTACCAGGGGGCCAATACTGCATGTTGTTGCTAAGGATGTGGAGTCAGCTATGGATTTAACCAGGTTGGCTAAGGATGCGGGATTTAAGAGAAGCAGCATCTTGTCAATTAAGGATTGGGGGGTTGTTATTGAGATCGAGAGCGACGATAGGTTAGATATCCCAATTAAGGTTAATGGAGAATTACTTCTCAATAATAATCAACTTAGTGAAATTATAAATGCTGCTAATGAGACGCTAATGTTCGGTAAATTAAGGCTTGTTAGGTTAATTAAGTTGATTGAATCCAGGTATTTTAACAGGAACTATAGTCAAGATAATGAGGCACTGGTGCCATATAGGGTCTTTAAGAGGTGGCTCTAGGGTGATGGCTTAATGGCAATAATGGTGCCTACAAGGCACCTACTTTACTTCCTAATAATAGCCTACGAGGCTTACATACTAATGGCTAACCTACTAATATCCTACTACGCCTATAGGGCCTCGAGAATTTTAAGCAGTAGGAATATGCTACTACTATCAGTGGGCATAATGCTTTTCGGAATATACATGCTTACTAATAGTTTAATAAACATATCAGTCCTAGCGTACCTATATTATGAACCAGCCAGGAGACTAATATATGTACCACCCAGTGTATATCCCTGGCTTATTATGGATGGTTTAATGGAGTTAGCCAGCCTTATATTAATATCATTGGCCTTAAGCCTACCGGCTGAAGCCTACATGCTAATTGCTGGTTTACTGATTATGCATGCTAACCCAATATTCGTGATACATTCATTATCAGTACTAAGTATAATCTTCTTATCATACATATGTATACTGCTCTGGTTAAGGTTTTCTCAAGGTAATAACCTAGTAATGTTAACTGCATTAGCGTTTACGTTACTCCTCTTTAACATACCAGTGGAGGTCCTAGTATTCATAGTGACTAATTCACTGTTCCTTGAACTAGTAGAGGAGAGGCTAGTTTACTCAGTAGCATCCACTATACTACTAGTAAACGTCATAAGGGTTGTTCACTATGGTAAAGCGCAGGAGTAGGGTTGAGATTATAATGGAAATCCTAGAATACTTATCCGAGAACTGCAGTAAACCTACTAAGATGTCCATGGCGCTGAACTTAGCTTACGATAGGCTTGATCAAATGCTTCAACAATTGAGGAGCAATGGACTAGTGACATACGATGGTGACTCATTTTGCATAACACATAAGGGGCTTGAGCTACTGAGGGAATACCAGAGGTTTAGGAAACTCGCCAAGTCACTTGGAATAGATCTCTAATTGAGTAGTAGGAATTTTTAGTCCCCGCCATGGTTAGGAATGTTTATTAACCCTAATGCTACTTTACGCTGATGAGTAGAGCTACTAGGAGTAGGACTAGGAGGAGGCCATTATCAGGATTTAAAGCATGTAGAAAGTGCAAGTTGATAGTTCCCGATGAGGTTAATCAATGCCCCAACTGTGGTAGCATTGAATTCAGTGAAGAGTGGAGGGGATTAATAATTGTCCTTAACCCTGAGGAATCATGCATAGCCAAGGAGTTAAACATAAGTAAACCAGGCATGTACGCTGTTGAAGTATCGTAAGCTTCATTAACGATATTCCCATCAACACCTAGGCTACTTAATTTATACTCAGCTTAAATGCTATGTGGAGGTTAATAACTATGTACTCTATTGTTACCTTCATGTGAAACACTATTATTATTAAAGATCAGTGTGTAAATATATAAAAATTTAATTGTATATTGCTTATTACGTATCGATTAATTTTCATTAACTTAAGCTCACGATAATATTACATTTATCTATCAATTATATAATCAACAATATTTATAAGTGCAATTAACAAACACTACTAATGAGCGCCTCAGGCTACAGCTTAAGCAATTTACGTGGCATTATGAACGATGAATCGTATAATCGATTAACGGCGATAAAAAACGATAGGCTTCATTCCTTCTTAGCTTGGGTTATTGAAGTATGCGAACCAGCATCAGTATTTGTGTCTACTGGTAGTCCTGAGGATAATGAGTACATTAGGAGGAAAGCCATTGAGAGTGGTGAGGAAATCCCCCTAAGGCTAAGGGGGCATACTGTACACTTCGATAGTCCACTTGACCAAGCAAGGGCTAGGGATGATACAGCAATACTGCTGCCTAATAATCAGAGGCTTCCCTTCATAAGAACTAAGGATAGGGATGAGGGTATTAAGGAAATGATAACACTACTTAAGGGTGTAATGAAGGGTAGGGAGATGCTTGTGGGTTTTTACTCACTTGGCCCTAAGGCATCACCCTTTAGCGTACTTGCTGTCCAAGTAACCGACTCCTACTATGTCATGCATAGTGAGAATATTCTATATAGGCAAGCTTACGATGAATTCATTAGGCAGGGGAAAGAGGCACGCTTCCTAAAGTTCATTCACTCCCAAGGCGAGTTAAATGAGATTAAGCAGAGCAGGAACATTAAACAGAGGAGAATATTCATTGATTTAACCGATGAGACAGTTTACAGCGTTAATACCCAGTATGGTGGTAATAGTATTGGCTTAAAGAAGCTTGCGCTTAGGTTAACAATAAAGAGAGCAATGGAGGAGGGATGGTTAAGTGAGCACATGTTCCTAATAGGTGTGAATGGGCCAGGAGGTAGAGTTACCTACTTTACAGGTGCATTCCCCTCAATGTCGGGTAAGACCTCAACAGCAATGTTGGGGAGATTGGTTGGAGATGACTTGGCGTACTTAAGGATCATTAATGGGGAAGTCAAGGCAGTTAATCCAGAAGCTGGAGTATTCGGCATAATAGAGGGTATTAATCCGATAGATGACCCATTAATATATGATGTATTGAGTAAGCCAGGGGAAGTAATATTCTCCAACGTTTTAATGCTTGAAAACGGCGACGTCTACTGGAATGGTAAGGGGGAACCTGAACCCAGTAGTGGAATTAACTACACTGGTAAGTGGTGGAAGGGTAAGGTTGATGAGAAGGGTAACCCAATACCACCATCCCACCCAAACGCGAGATTCACTGTTTCACTGAAGGCCTTCAGTAACCTAGACCCAGTTTACGATGACCCAAGTGGCGTACCTGTTAAGGGCATAATATTCGGTGGTAGGGATTCAGACACCATGGTACCACTTCTAGAATCCTTTAACTGGGAACACGGCGTCATAACCATAGCCGCATCCCTTGAATCCGAGAGAACCGCTGCGGTTATTGGTAAGGCTGGGGAAAGGGAATTTAACCCCATGGCTAACTTAGACTTCCTTTCAGTTGACCTAGGCGTATACATAAGTAATTACCTTAAGTTTGGTAAAGAAGCCTTGAATCCACCTAAGATATTTAGTGTTAATTACTTCCTTAGAGATGAAAATGGCGAGTTCATGAATAGTAAAGAGGATAAGAAAGTATGGTTAGCCTGGATGGAGAGAAGGGTAAATGATGAATTAGACGCGGTTGAGACACCCATAGGCTTAATACCAAGGTATAGCGACTTAAAGGCATTATTTGAGGAAGTTTTAGGTAAGGAATATCGGTTTGAGGATTACGAAAAGCAATTCACTGTAAGAGCCGGTAAACTTATTGAGAAGATTGATAGAATAACTAAAATATACTCAGAAATACCAACAACACCTAAGGTACTGTTCAATATACTAAATGAACAGAAACAGAGACTACTGGAGATTGAAGGTAAGTACGGTTACGTGATTCCACCAAGCGTCTTCGATAAGAATCAGTAAGATTGTGTTTTAATTTCATTAAAAATCAGCTAACCTAAACCTTAATATTAAGGGTTTCAAGAATATTTATGAACCTTATATAACCTTCCCAGTAATATTAAACCACTTTGAGTAATACAATAACCACATGCACTATTCCTAACTAACCCTAGGTCTTCAAGGTATGTTAAAATTGGCATAAGCCTATTATAGGCTAAGCTTAACTCAATAGATACCTTAAAGAATGGGGATTACTTAATTAGAATGTCAACCTTAGCTAGTAGACATCAATATGAACGCATTGGGGGAGCGGATTTATTATGATTTTAATGATCATAGTATTTTTAAGTAACCTATTAACGTATACTCATTGTGGCTGAATACCTTAAGGACAATGCCTTAGATTTCTTAAGGGAGGCGGAGGATGACTTAAAGAATGGCAAGTATAATTTAGCGATATTTCACTTGGAGCAGGCACTTCAATTGGCATTGAAGTATAAGTTATTTCAGTTAACTGGAAGCTTTCAGAAAACCCATGATATAGTAGCCTTACTAGATCAGGTAATTGAATTAACTAATAATGAGAATTTAAGGAATACTAGAATTAATGAGGCTGTAGCGTTGAGCCTGTTAAGGCAAGCCTACATAGCATCCAGATACCTACCTTATAAGTATGATGAGGCCACGGTAAGAAAAGTTTACCTCCTAGTTAAGGTGATTTTAAGTGAACTTGGTATTGCGTGAACACTGGTTAAGGAGACTTGAGGTTTTAAGGAACGCTAAAGCCTACGTTAAAAGAATTAAGGAAATCTGCGTGAATGAAATAGACCCAGAATGTAGGGTCATTTTATTTGGATCAGTAGCTAAGGGTACCTATAGGATTGATAGTGACGTTGATGTACTTGTTATAACAAGCAGAGCTACGGATGCATGGAGTAGGGCTAAAATAGCCAACATGATACATGAGAAACTTGGGGTTTACGATCCCCTAGAGCTTCATGTAATTACAATGAGCGAGTTCGAGAATTGGTATAAAAGATTCATGGACGTTTACGAAGAAGTGAACTTTCCTTAATGAGTTTACTTTGTCGCAAAAGTTTTAAGAAATCTCACGCCCATTCTAGGGCAGAATTCTTTTTCGTGTTAATAGAAGTCTTTTTATATTCATTTATTATTAACTAATTTTGTGGGGAGGCTGCTGAGGCCTGGGTGGTAGGTGTAGGATTTCTTATATTCTTGGGCAATTAAGCTACTTAACAAACCATGCTACGGCAATTGCTTATTACTTAATTTTGCCAGTCTATAGACTTTACTCTGTAGAAAAATTTATTAATTGGCCTGTTGAGTGGGGTTGTGCCTCTGGTGGTTAGGGGGAGGGTTGAGGTTAGGAGCTCGAGGGGTGGTAGGTATAGGTGGTTGGGTATTTACCTAGGTAATGTGCCTGAGTTGGAGAAGTACCGTGGCAGGGGCGTGTGCATAGTCATCTACACACCAGAGGAGTGTAGGATAGGTGATTAACGTGTTGGTTAGGACTGTTAAGCTTAGGGTTAGGGTTAACCATGAAGTGTACTTCGCACTTAAGGAGGTTGAGGGGGAGTATAGGGGGATACTGGAGGATGCGTTGGAGTACGGATTGAGAAGTGGGGTTAACTCGTTCGTGATGCTCAAGGCCGGTATTTATGGGGCTGAGAGGGAGAAGCATGGGGGCTTACCGTCACATTACATATATACTGCATGTGAGGATGCTTCGATGAGGCTAAAAAGCTTCCTCAAGCTGAGGAGGCTCGGTAGGGCTTACACTGATAGGCCCGAGTTAAGGAGTGTGACGGTACACCTCGACGATCACCTGTGGAGGTTTGGGCTTGACGCCATACGTGTAGCCACTAAACGTGGTTGGGTGGGGCTTGAGCCACAGTACCATAAGCTCTTCTGGATGTACCTCAACGGTGGTTGGGGGTTGGCTAGTGAGGCTAGGTTTAAACTGTTGGAGGGGAACTTTGTTGAGTTCTTCATAGTTTTTAAGAAGGATGAGCCTAAACCTTATGAACCAAAGGGTTTCATCCCAGTTGATCTCAATGAGAATTCAGTCTCTGTATTACTTGATGAAGAACCTATCCTTTTAGAGACCAACACCAAGAAAATTACTCTAGGCTATGAGTATAGGAGGTGGAGAATTGAGAAAGGGAGGTCCACTAAGGATAGGGATGTAAGGAGGAAGTTAAAGAAGCTGAGGGAGAGGGATAAAAAAGCTGATGCTAGGAGGAAATTGGCTAAGTTAATCGTTATGGAGGCTTATGAGAGTAGGAGCGCCATAGTCCTTGAGAACCTGCCTAAGAGGGCTCCGGAGCACATGGTTAAGGGTGTGAAGGATAAGCAGCTTAGGTTGAGGATCTACCACTCAGCCTTCTCCTCAATGAAGAATGCCATCATCGAGAAGGCTAGGGAATACGGAGTACCAGTAATGCTCGTAAACCCATCCCACACCTCCACAACCTGCCCAATCCACGGGGCTAGAATCAACTACCGGCCCAATGGGAGCAATGCTCCAAGGGTCGGCAAATGCCCCGTGGGTGGTGAACTTTGGCATAGGGACGTGGCCGCACTATACAACCTACTGAGGAAGGCCGGAGATGGGAGGCCCATGCCGTTGGCCTCGACCGGGCCCCATGACCCACACGTGATCAATATGAGCGTGTGGCCGAGGGCCAAGTCCCTACACTCAATCATGAGTGAAATGAAAGTGTAGGGACAAACGGTAGGATTTAGCTGAAGTTTAATAATAGTGGGATTTTTATCTTTATCTTCTATATGTGAAAATTGAATGGAAGACTTATGAAACTTTTGCTCTATTAGGATTTAGAAGTTGGTGCACGGCGACTCTAGCAGAGAACGTGTTGCTTAATGATGTCGGCGAAATAGAAATACCCTCGAGATCCTCCGTGCACCTGGCGACCCCAAACCAAGTATTGCTCTTATTGGCGATACACTTGAGTACTAACACCGTCTTACTCGCGTTAATAACAGAGTAATTGGCCTTAACCCTTACAAACCTCTCAAAGTAGGAAAAGGAAAACGCAACAACTGGCGCCGGGGCCGGGATTTGAACCCGGGCCCCCTTGCGGGGATGGGCTTAGCAGGCCCACGCCTTAAACCAGGCTCGGCCACCCCGGCTATCATTTAGCCCTTAATAGGCTCCTTAAAAGGTTTCCCTCTTGAGACTTAATACCTACATTACAGAGACAACAGTAAGGAACCTTATTGATTGCCATAAATGCGTTTATGCCTTTGTACTCTTTCCGTCACTAGGAATGATGTAATGAAAACAATCACCCTCAGGTAATGGTATTACTCATTACTCCACTATTCATTGTACCCTCATGGGTACCTAACTTGTTAGGTTAAGTATGGGAATAAAATGCTTATATACGTCTGGCTAAACATTTACTGTATGTCGACTGGAGAAGAGGGACCTAGCCTTATTAGTGAGGATGAGATTAAGAGCGAAATTACGCGTGTAATGAAGGCGCTGTACGAGAGGGGGTTAGTGTCTGCACTTGGGGGTAATGTTAGTGCAAGGGTGCCGGGAGCTAATGAGTTTTGGATAACACCGAGTGGTGTCTTTAAAGGTGCTGTTAATGTTGATGACTTAGTCAAGGTTGACTTAGATGGTAATGTGGTTGAGGGTGTGCTTAGGCCGTCAACTGAGACTCCCTTCCATGCGGCCATATATAAGGTTAGGCCTGATGTGAATGCCGTTATTCACGCGCATAACCCAGTTACGTTAGGGTTGGCATTAGCTGGTGTTAACCTGAAGCCTATATCAGTTGAGGCTATTATGACATTGAGGAAGGTTGAGGTTGTTCCCTTTGCCTTTCCTGGAACAGACCAGTTAGCTAAACTGGTTTCTGAGGCTGCACTTAAGGGTGCGCGTGCAATAATATTGATGAACCATGGTGTAGTGGGTATGGGGGCTAATTTACTTGAAGCTGAGGCAGTAGTAGAGACCCTTGAGGAGGTTGCAATGGCGCAATTCGTAGCGATGGCGTTGGGTAAGGAACCACCGGTTATACCTGAAAAGGATGTTGAACTCTACATGAAGTTGTACTTCCAGGGTTAGGTGAATAATATGAGTGAGTGGTATGGTTACGTGGGAAAGATACTTGAGGTTGATTTAAGCAGTGGCAGAACTAAGATTAGGGAATTGAAAGAAGATGAAGCTGACATGTTCATAGGTGGTATTGGCCTTGCTGCTAAGATAATGTTTGATGAAGTTGATCCAAGGGTTGAACCCTTTAGCCCAGATAACGTCCTAGTATTCATGACAGGGCCATTAACTGGTACAATGGTTCAATGCAGTGGCCGTTACGTGGTGGCTGCTAAGTCGCCATTAACCATGGCTTGGGGTGAAGCCCATGCATCAGGCTTTTGGGGTGTTGAACTTAAGAAAGCCGGCTTCGACGGTATAATAATTAAGGGTAAGTCAAGTAACCCAGTTTACTTATACATACATGATGGGGAGGTTGAAATCCGTGATGCATCTAAGTACTGGGGCTTAACAACTGTTGAAACAGACCTCGGCTTAAAGAGTGATTTAGGAGATAAGGCAGTACGTGTGGCTGCAATAGGCCCAGCTGGTGAGAGACTTGTTAGGTACGCCATAATTGCCTCAGACATAACCCCAGATGGACCTAGGGTGGCGGGTAGGACAGGGATGGGGGCTGTCATGGGTTCAAAGAACCTTAAGGCTATTGTTGTTAAGGGTAATGGGCAGATTAGGATTAAGGAGCCCGAGAAGCTTAGAAGTAACATTAATAGGCTTCTACCTTACATACTTTCTTACCCAACGACGCAACTCTACTCAATATATGGTACTGCAGGTGAGGTTGAGGAATTCCATGAGTATGGTGACATGCCTATAAAGAATTTCACAGTGGGTAAGTGGGATGGTATACTTAATATAAGTGGCAGGGCTTTTAGGGAGAAGGGCATCGTGAAGGCCCATAGGGCATGCTGGGCATGCCCCATACACTGCTGGAAGTACGTTGAGGTAAATAATGTTAAAGGCAGAGGTCCTGAATACGAGACTATTGCCTCATTAGGCTCAATGCTGATGATAGATGATCCCTACTACATAGCTGAGGCAAATGATCTATGCAATAAGTATGGTATAGACACAATATCAACCGGAGGTACTATTGCATGGGCTATTGAGAGCTTTGAGAAGGGGTTATTGACTAAGGAGGATACTGGTGGATTAGAGCTTAAGTGGGGTGATAAGGAAACTGTACTTAAGCTCATAGAACTTATAGGGAAACGTGAGGGTTTCGGTAAGTTACTTGGGGAGGGGTGCCGTGTAGCTTCAAGGAGTGTAGGTAGGGGTACTGAGAAGTACTGCATGCACGTTAAGGGTACTGAAATGCCGATGCATGATCCAAGGGCCTTCAAGGGTATGGGGCTTCAATACGCAACGTCAAACAGGGGTGCTGACCATCTTCAGGGTTTAACATTCAGGATTGAGCAGGGTGAGAGGATAACGGACTTGAAGATTTACGAGAGGTATGACAGGGTCTCCTACATTGGTAAAGGACGCGTGGTAGCCACTATGGAGACTTGGCACGAGGTCCTTGAGTCACTGGTAATATGTAAGTTCATAAGTATACCACCATTACACTTAGCTGGAATGTACACTTTAGTGACGGGAAGGAAGAAGACACTGCAGGACCTTTTAACTGCCGGTAGGCGTATATTCACGTTGAAGAGAATGTTCAATGTAATAAACGGTATAAGTAGGAAGGATGATACATTACCTGAAAGGTTCCTGAAGGAGCCATTAAGTGAAGGTGGGGCTAGAGGACAGGTTGTTGAACTTGAACCCATGCTTAACGAGTACTACAACTACATGGGTTGGGATGAGAATGGTATACCAACTAGGGAGACCCTAAAAGAATTAGGAATATTACCAATAGTGGAGAGATTCATGAATAATAAGTGAGAGCGCTCATGGATTCAGTAGTAATGTTGGCTATAGACGTAGGTGCAAGTGGAGGCAAGGCTATTGCGGGGGTATTGGACTTGAAGGAACTTAAGTTAACCATTGATGAATTATACAGGTTCCCCAACCAAATGATTAAGGTTGATAACCACCTGTACTGGAATGTGCTTCAACTATGGGGTGAAGTTAAGAATTCGATTAAAGTAGCCTTAAGAAAGTATAAGGGTAAGTTAACCTCAGTGGGTATTGATACTTGGGGTGTTGACTTCGCACTGTTGGATAACCACGACGAATTAGTGGGCCTACCTTACGCTTACAGGGATCCTATGACTGAAGGATTAATGAGTGAAGTCTTCAGTAAGGTACCTAAGGAAGTAATATACAGTAGGACTGGTATACAATTCATGCGTATTAACACCCTCTATCAACTTTATGCCTTAGTTAAATTAAATTCACCTAAACTTAGGATAGCTAAGTCAATGCTAATGATACCTGACTTACTTAATTACTGGTTAAGCGGCGTTAAGGTTAATGAGTACACTAATGCATCAACAACTCAATTCCTTGATGCTAGGAGCAGAAAGTGGTGTATGGACATATTGGAGAAGCTCAATATACCAACCAACATCCTCCTTGAAATAGTCAACGCCGGTTCCGTTTTAGGTAACTTAAGAAGGGATATTGTTGAAGAGATGGGTGAGAAGGCAGGGAAGGATATAAGTGTAATAGCGCCAGCAACACATGATACTGCCTCAGCAGTGGCAGCTGGACCAATGATTGATGAAAACACTGGATATGTGAGTTCAGGAACCTGGAACCTTGTTGGAGTAGAGTTAAGTGAACCCTTAATTAATGAACAAGCAATGCTAAGTAACTTCACCAATGAAGGTGGTGCCTTTGGGACAATTACTTTCTTAAGAAACATGCAGGGCATGTGGATAATACAGGAGATTAGGAGGATAATGATGGATTTAAGTGGAAGAGAGTACACTTACGATGAGTTAGTTAACCTTGCTATTAAGGCTGAGGAAACTGGATCTTTCATAGATGTTGATGATCCAAGATTTCTGGCTCCAATAAACATGATTAATGAGATACATGGTTATCTTAAGGAAACTGGACAAAGGGAACCAGGTAGTTTAGGTGAGTTAATTAGACTGATTATAAGTAGTATAGCGTTGAAGCATAGGTACATATTTGAGAAGGCGACTAAAATAACAGGACGGGGGCTGAGGAGAATTAACATATTTGGTGGTGGTTCTAGAAACAACCTGATGAACCAATTAACAGCTAATGTAATGGGGATTCCTGTTTATGCAGGGCCTGAGGAATCAACATCCATCGGCAACATACTTATTCAAGCGTCAGGTATGGGCATTATTAAGTCTATTCATGAGCTTAGATCCATAGTTAGGAATTCATTCAATATCAGAGTCTTTGAGCCTAAGGATGAGGAGAAGTACGATGACATGTATTCCATGTTCATAACCAGGCTTAACCTACCCTAACCCGTTTAATGATTAATGATTGCTATAACTTAAAAGTAAACTCATGCTAATCCACCAGTGGTAGGCATGAGCATAAGCAGGTTAAGATCAGCCTACTCTGGTTTCATGGAGGGTAAGACTGTTGATCAATTCTTCAGCGAGTACAATGTTAAGTTCGCTGCAGGCACATGGACCGCCGGGGATTTCTCAGACAGATTCAATAGGGGTGGTTATTTCCCAAACCTACCAAGGGGGCTAGTGGATCAATTGAGGAGAATAAAGGAGGCTGGGATTGAGGGGGTTGTGCCCATAGATGCTCAATTCTTTGATGATAACCTTAAGGTTAAGGAGGACTTAATAAGTGAGGTTAAGGCAACTGCGAGTGAGTTAGGCCTTAAGATAGCTGGGTTAGGAATGGATATTTCAGGCTTCCACGTGTTTAAACTAGGTTCATTAACAAACCCTGACCCCAAGGTGAGGGAACTAGCCTTAAGCACTCTTACTCAGAGCCTTGACGTTGCCCATAGCCTTGGCTTAGATTCAGTATCGCTTTGGCTTGGCCCAGATGGATGGGATTATAGCCTTGAGTCCAATTATGGTAAGAAGATTAAGGAGCTTTACGAGGGGTTACTCAGCCTAGGTAAGGAGGCTCATAGACTGGGCATTAAGTCCTTTGGGCTTGAAGCCAAGCCTAAGGAACCTAGGGAAGGTAATCTAATCATACCCACATCCCACGTGTCCATAATACTTGCAAGTAGGTTAAACAGTGATTTAGGTTCAAGACTATTCGGAATAACCATAGACTATGGTCATGAATTAATGTACGCTGTTGAACCAGCCTACACTGTTTACTTAGCTAGGGAACAAGGGGTCTCAGTATCCACAGTACACATTAACACGGCTAAGTGGCACAGTAATGATGAGGATAGGGTGGTTGGAACAGGGGATGCGTGGCATTTCGTGGATTTCCTCTATGCGCTACTGGATACTGGTTACTCAGGCTGGTTTACCCTGGATCAATTCACGTATAGGCTTAACCCAGTGGATGGGTTGAGGCTATCGAAGGAATTATTCGCAAACCTGTATAAGAAGGCGCTTGCACTATACATCTCCAAGGATGAGTTTGAGGGCATTAGATCCACCGGTGATCAGGCTAAGGTACTTGACTACGTTAAGAGAATAATGTATGGCTTATGATCACTAAGTTAAAAAGCCCTAAATCTTAAACATGTAAGTGTTCTTTAATGCATTCCAAGTGGCCATGGCGAAGTTGAGGGTTGTCCTTGTTTCACCAAGGGTCCTTGACCAAACATCCTTAATTCCAGCTAACCTAAGTATAGGCTTTATGGTATCGCCTGCAACTAAACCAACACCCTTAGGTGCAGGTATGAGTTCAACAATCACTGTACCAGCCTTACCCCTAACCACGAATGGTACACTGTGTGGTTCATCACATGAACAATACCATGAACCACAACCCCTCCTCACGGGGATGATGTTGACCTTAGCTTCCCTTATTGCCTTCTCCATAGCTGGACCTATTTGCCTAGCCTTACCAACACCTATACCCACGTATCCATCTTCATTACCTAAGGTTACCGCCACTTGAAATTGACTAACCTCCCCAGCATCAGTCTGTCTCTGTACAATGTTTATACTAAGTACCTCGTACTTAAGGTTAGTTAGTAACGCATCAACAATCTCAGGTTCCTGAATTCTTGCATTAGCAATGAATATGTCATCAATTGACTTTACCTTACCCTCCTTAACAAGCCTACCAATCTCAGTCCTAGGCTTCCACTCCTCAATATTAGCAGTAGGGACTTCAGACATTGCCCAAATAGCTTAGCCACCCTTTTTAAATCTAATGCCACCTCAATGAGCGATAGTGATCCACAGGACCGAGGTAACATTTATATTGTTTGCTTAGGCTAAATTAACCGTGGGTAATGAAGAACTGAACATTAAGGAACTACTTGAATTAAGGAGGAGGATTAGAGAAAGGGTTAATGAACTTAGGGATGAGTTAAGCATGCTTGAGTCAACACTTAAGGTAATAGATGCACTAATAAGGACCCGGTCAATAACCACAGCTGATAAGGTTTCATCCAAGGAGGAACTGCACTTAACAGCACCCGATGGGGAAGAGGTAGCTAAGTTAACGTATGATGATAATAGTATCGTTATTGAATTCAGTAAACCAATAACTGATCAACCACCATTAAGGAGGTTCTTCATTGAGAAGGTTCTTAATGGCCTTAAGGGTGAGGATGAGGAATTAGTCAATGGTGGTGAATTAGATGAATCTAGGGGATTTAATTATGAGGTTGAGAGAAATAGTGAGGGTCTCATAACCAAGATAATTATTCGAAACTACAGGGAGCAGCGTAGGTTGAAGAGGATTATTGATGCACTTAAGTGGACTGTATCAAAGATGGGTGAGAAGCAGGGTTCGGAATCGTCACAGTAATCTCCCCGTGTAGTACCTTGCCAAGCTCCTAATTCTCCTAACCCACTTAACTACGGAAGCAGCCTTATCCCTACCGACAGCATTACTGTAGCCATCAATGAAATCATTGAAGAGTTGCTCACTGTACTCGCCGTAATTGCTTTCAAGAGATCTGAGTAGTACATTTAGGTCTACTGCAGCCTTTCTAAGGTATTTACTGTCCCAGGTTGGCTTTAGCTTCTCGCCAAGCCCAAAGTCTATTAAGTACTCGTCACTATTGTTGACTATGACGTTGGCTGGAGTTGGGTCACCGTGGAGTATACCCTCATTATGCAGTATACCAATTAATGTCCCCATTTTACTCATTAATGCCTTAGTCAAATTAGAGTAACCACTATTCTTGATAATGCTGTTTAAAGTTGGTGAATTCAAGTATTGCATCCTTATCTTAGTCCTAACCACATCAACATCATACACCACCGGAGTCTTAACACCTAAATCGGCGGCATCCATCATTAACCTAGCTTCATTAATAGTCCTCCTAATCCTAATCATCCTATCAAACACCGGGTCCCTATAACTCTTAGGTGTCCTCTCCTTAACAAGTACCGTTAAGCCTAGCCAATCCTCTAAGTATAGTAAAGCTTCCGCACCCTTAGCTACTACTTTCATTATGTGGGCTGCATTGTTAAAGTTTTAAACCCTCCCCATTAAGGGTGTGTCTGTGAGACGTAGAGAGAAGAAGTCTAGGAAGCTAAGGGGCTGGAGAACACACTCATGGGGAAGGGTTGGTCAACATAGGAGCAGGGGCCAAAGGGGTGGAGGGGGCAAAATTGGGTTACTTAAGCATAAGAAGAGCCTACTACTTAAGATAACTAATGGTGAACTTTACCCCCTGATAGGTAAGCATGGATTCTATAGACCAAGCCCAAAGGTTAACGTAATAAATGTAGGCGACTTAAATGAGTTAATAGACTCACTAATGAGAAGGAACTTAATTAAGATGGAGGGTGATAAGTACGTTATTGACCTAACCCAGTTAGGGTATGGTAAACTACTTGGTGAAGGTAAAATAAAGAAGCCGGTGGTGGTTAAGGTTAAGGCAGCTTCAGCAAGGGCTATTAAGGCTATTAAGGAAGCCGGTGGTGAAGTCTTAATAGTTCAATAACGTGTTAAACTTAGGTTAATGCTTATACACCCCATAACCTAGTTTTAATTAATGAAGGTTCCAGTACTCATAATAAACATGAAGGCTTACCCAGAGTTACTAGGGGGTGGTGCTGTTAAATTGGCTCAAGCGGCTGAGAAGGTTTCTAAGGAATTGGGAGCATCTATAATAGTTGCACCACCGCATACTTACCTAAGGCAGGTTGCTGAAGCAGTAAGCATACCCGTTTACGCTCAGTCAGCCGACCCAGTGGATCCTGGGGCTAGGACTGGCCACATACCCCTAGAGTTTATTAAGGATGCTGGGGCATCAGGTGTAATAATAAATCACAGTGAACATAGATTACTACTAAATGACATAGCCATGCTTGTTAATAAGGCTAAGACACTTAACCTTGAAACAGTGGTATGTTCCCCAGACCCATTATCAAGCGCCGCTGCGGCTGCTCTTGCACCTACTGCTGTCGCCATGGAACCGCCTGAGTTGATAGGTACTGGTAAGTCCGTTAGTAGGACTAAGCCTGATGTGGTTGTTGAAACTGTTAACGCGGTTAAGAGGGTTAACGGTAATGTTAATGTTATTACAGGTGCAGGCATAGAGGATTATAATGATGTTGCTAAGGCAATTGAATTAGGCACCGTGGGTGTATTAGTGGCAAGCGCAATAGTTAAGGCTAAGGATTGGGAAGGTAAGATAACAGAGTTAGCTAAGCCTCTTGTAGGTAAGTGAAGTTAAATGCCAACACTGGGTAAAAATATTAAATGGTTACCTAAATATGCAAAGCCTAACCTAATTCCTTAAAACGCTAACTACTCTGGGTTCTCTCAATGGCCCTTAATCTACTTAATTGAAGGTAGTAATCAAGACCACTTACTAGGGCTTCAATACTAGCCTTAATTACACTGGTGGAAACACCAATGGTCCTCCACCTCCTTACACCATCCGTGAACTCAGCCGTTACCCTAACTAGGCTCTCAGTATTCTTAACCTCTGAGGGTAATACAACCCTATAATCAGTTAAAGTAACACCGGAGAGTTCAGGGTAAACCTTCTGGAGAGCCCTTCTTAACGCTAAGTCGACAGCATGAACAGGACCAACCCCCTCAGCTACTTCAAGTTGCCCATTAACCTTAACTACCGCTAGGTTCATACCGCTTTCATCAATGACCCTCCAATACTCTACCCTAATCATATCCCTGTATAGGTTAAGTTCCCTTAATGCTATTAGGACAGCTGACGCTGGGGCTAAGTCGAAGCTGTAGCCCCTGTTCTCAAGTTCCTTAATCCTCATTAAGGCCTTCTTAACCCTCTCATCCCTCTTATCAACCTTAATACCGTTCTCCTCCAGGTAAACCACCAGGTTAGATGAGCCTGAAAGCTCAGATAGTATGAAACGCCTTGAATTACCCACCACCTCAGGGTCAATATGCTCGTAGGCCCTCGGGTTCTTTAAAACGGCATCAACATGCACACCAGCCTTATGCGTGAACGCGTAGTCACCCACATATGGTTGGTATGGGTTTGGCTGTAGACCTGCTAATTCGTAAACTAACTTAGACACCTCCCTCAGTTTCCTTAAGCTACCTGGGCCATTTAAGGCCCTTAAACCAACCTTAATCAGTAGGTTTGGTATTACTTGTATTAAATCGGCGTTACCTGTTCTTTCCCCAATACCGTTGATAGTTCCTTGAACATGCCTTGCCCCAGCTAAGACGCCCATAATTGTGTTAGCTACTGCGCAACCTGAATCATTATGCATGTGTAAACCAACCTTAACCTTAACTGTGTTCACAACCCTCCTAGTTATCTCGTAAACCTCATTAGGCATCATGGCACCATTAGTGTCGGCTAATACCACTACCCTGGCCCCGGCATCTTCAGCAGTCTTCACAACGGAGAGCGCGTAATCAGGATCATCCCTAAAGCCTTGGTAGAAGTGTTCAGCGTCAAAGATTACGTCAAGGCCATGCGACTTCATG
The DNA here is from genome assembly GCF_023256255.1 of Caldivirga sp. NCBI lineage: Archaea > Thermoproteati > Thermoproteota > Thermoprotei > Thermoproteales > Thermoproteaceae > Caldivirga > Caldivirga sp. The sequence goes on from NZ_JAGDXD010000004.1 coordinate 58,095, forward strand.
TAGTTAACACTGTCGTATATCATTTCAAGGTTGTCTTCCTTACTCACCCTCAATATCTCAGTAACATGAAGTACCCATGATTTACCAAATAATACCACGGTATCAACCCCTGTCCTTAATACTGCGTTTAAACTTGGATCATTACTAGGCTTAGTGTCCCTCCTCCTGGTGCTACTGAATGCTGCAACCTTAGCGTGCCTTAGTGAATACTTCCTAATTTCCCTGAAGTACTCCTCATCCTTTGGGTTTGATCCAGGCCAACCACCCTCAACGTAGTCAACGCCAAGTTCATCAAGAAGTAGAGTTAACCTAACCTTATCATTAAGTGTGAATGATATGTTTGCACCCTGGGCTCCATCTCTTAGGGTCGTGTCCAGGACCTCAACGGTTGATTTCTAGAACACCTTCCATAGTTTAGTTGACTACTTGGGGTATATAAGTTTTACCTAAATAATTGATTAAGTAAATACAATAATGATCACGCGATATAGCCTTATTACTCGGCTAAATAGGTTAACTAAAAGGTAAGTGAGTAAGTTTAATTAACTTGCAGTAATTCCTTAATCATATGGTTAATGAAAAATGGATAACCGTTAATGGAAGGAGAGTTAGGATACTTCAAGGTGGTTCAGGTAAACCAACGCTAGTCTTCATTCATGGTCTCAGCTTCAGTGCTGATACTTGGAATGAATGCTGCCTAGGTTACTTCGAGAGGAAACATGAGGTTTACGCCATAGACATGCCCTATGGTCCAAGATCAAGGAGTGACCATTTTGAGAGGGAGAGCGAGAATGATTATGCCGAGCACTTGAAAGCCGTTATTGATGCATTAGGTGTCTTAAATCCAATACTAATAGGTGCATCAATAGGTGGGGAAACGGTACTAAGGTACTTGGCCTTAAGTTATCCTGCATCTGCAGCAGTAGTGATAGGGCCGGTGGGTGTTAATAGGATTGACCTTGCTAAAATAAGTAGGCCAGTGCTGGGTATATGGGGCAGTAGGGATAATGTATCACCAAGGTATAATGCCGACTTATTAACTAGATTCGGCTTTAAAGTGGTTTACATAGATGGCGCAGGGCACCCTGCGTATCTTGATAAGACTGAGGAATTCATAAAAATAGTTGAGGAATTTCTAAGTGAAGTGGGGACGGCTGCCATCACTGATCGTTGATGAGGTATCAGGGTTCCGACTAATTTTAACTAGGGCCTTAATGCCATTAAGCCCGTAATGCTTCATGAGAATCCTAACCCTAAAGTTGAAGATATCCCATAATGTTAATTACCTTGGCTTAGTAACTTTAAGCTTAAAAGCTTTTAAACTAATGTGATTTAATTATTCATGGTTTCACTCTCAAGTGGTGTTTTGCTTAGTAAAGTCTACGGTGGCTTATTAGGTAAGAATGCTGGTGGTAGTCTTGGTACTCCTTATGAGAGGGGGATTGGGCAGGAGGATTTGATTGATGTTAGGCTTGAGCCTAAGCTTTACCCTAATGATGATTTTGAGGTTCAGATGGCTTGGCTTAGGCTTATTGAGGACAGGGGATTAGACTTAACTGAGCATGACCTTGCGCAATGCTGGCTCGATTGCATTCACTATAATTGGGATGAGTATGGTTTAAGCAAGAGGAATCTGAGACTAGGCATATTGCCACCAATGTCCGGCTTCTTCAATAACTGGTTTAGACACTGCATGGGCTCACCCATTAGGTCTGAGGTTTGGGCAATGATAGCCCCAGGCCTACCTGACGTGGCCGCTGAGTACGCCTTTAGGGATGCGATTGTTGACCATGGTGGTGGTGAGTCAGTTTACGGTGAAGTCTTCAATACTGTACTGGAGTCTTTAGCATTCATTGAGAGTGACTTGGTTAAACTCATTAAGCATGCGTTAAGCTACATACCACAGCATAGTTTAACATATAAGTCAATAGAGAAGGCCCTTGAGGCCCATGATAAGGGCTTGGATTTAAGGGAGGCTAGGAGGAGCATTATTGAGCTTGCACCCGCCGAGTACCGTAGGATAGCGCAGTACTCACCCATTAACCTAGGCTTCGAGGTATTGGGCCTACTCTACGGTAATGGTTTCGTAGACACCATGATGAAGACGATTAGCCTAGGCTACGACACCGACTGCACGGCAGCTACTGTGGGTGCAGTGTTGGGTATTATTCATGGTAGGGACTACATACCCCCAGATTACGTTAAGGTTTACGAGGAAGTTACAACCAATGAATCATGGGGTGGCGTCTCCAATATTAGGGCTAATAGGACTGTGGCTGAACTGGCTAATAGGATCATTAAGGTTACGTACAGGTTACTCGCTAAGCATAATGACAAGGTTACCGTAGGGGGTATGGGTGATGTCACTTGGCTCATAGACCCATTTACAATAAAGCCCAGTGGATCATGGTTAAACTATAAGCCCAACACCTGGACCCTTAGGTTCACTGGAATTGAGGCTACTGTTGAGTATCCAAGTGGCCCGGTGCTTAAGCCTAATGTTGAATTACCAATACTAATTACCGTTAGGAGCCTTAGGTTAAGCCCAGTTAACCTAGGTTATATAGTCCACGGCATTAACCCCAAGGCGTATCAAATAAACCCAGTAAGTGGGGGATTGCTTATTGAACCTGGTTCAGAAGCCAGGGTTGAGTTTAGGGTTAGGTTAATTAACCTTAATGAACTAGGCATTGTGGAGCATCCCGTGATCCAATTCATTGCCATTGATTCACTAGAATCAATTAACGTAACCTTAACAATACTGCCCCCAGTGGTTTGGTTCATTAGTAGGGTTAGTGATGGGGATGAGGATGTTGGAAGGTGGGTTGGTGAGGCTGCCGCTGGTGAGTGGGCTGCAGTGTATAGGGATGGCTATGACCTAGGCCTTGAGGATTTAATACCTAAGGGTTCCTCAATGGCTATTGTGGGTTTCATCAATAACCCAGGTGATTCAAGGATGATACACGTGGGTATTCCTAATAATGCACCGTACGCTAAACTATGGTTTAATGAAGAACCTATTGTTGAGTCCAGGGAGAAGTATGTGCTTAGGCCTAATTACGATGGGGATGGTAGGAATTACGCAGATGCAATTATGAAGCATGGGTGGAACACTGTTGCCATAAAGGTTAAGCGCATTGATGAACCAGTAAGCCTACACTTCATGATTAGTGAATCAGCCAAAAACCTACATAGGGGAGTAACCAACGTAATACAGCATATGAGGCCAAGTTTGAAGCCTGACTAATACTGCTCAGACTCTGATGAGGGCCTTAAACCTTCCTGACCAGCCTGCTTCCTAATATCATTAATAGTCCACACAAGCAGTATTATGAGGAATACTAGGGCTACTAGGGCCACGTAGAAGCTTACCTCATCTGGGTTTAGGTAAATGAAGGATATGCCTAAGAGCACCAATAGGCTAAGTATTATACCATAAACAGCCTTACCTATTTCAGGATGCATAATGGCCACTTGTTTTAATATAACCAGCAGGCAACCATCACGTTGCCAACCTTCTTAAGCGGAGGCCTCTCCTTAAAGCACCTATCCATGGCGAACGGACACCTATCACTGAACTTACATCCTGGAGGCGCTCTAAGTGGGTTAGGTGGATCAAGGCTCCTAAGCTTCATAACCTTCTTGCTCCTTGACTTAACTGGGTCAGGTTCAGGGATTGCCGATAATAAGGCTTGAGTATATGGGTGTAGTGGGCTCTCAAGCATCTCCTTGGCCGGCCCATACTCCATTATTGAACCTAGGTACATTACCGCAGCCTTACCAGTGTCACCAGCCATGTAGTACGCCATTCCTAAGTCATGAGTTATGAAAAGTACACTTAGGTTCATCTCCTTTTGAACCGCTAAAAGTAGGTCAAGCACCTCAAGCCTAAGTGATGCATCAAGCATTGTAACTATCTCATCCGCCACAACGAACTCAGGTTTAACGAGTAACGCCCTAGCAATAGATACCCTTTGCCTCTCACCGCCGCTTAACTCGAAGGAATACTTATTAACATAGGACTTAGGGTTAAGGCCGACGTTCTCTAGGGCTTCAAATATCATCTTCTCCTCCTCAGCCTTACTATGTACAAGCTTATTAGCCCTCAATGGAACAGCCAATATATCGTATACTGTCTTATATGGGTTAAGGCTTGAGTATGGGTCCTGGTGGATGTACTGCGACTTAAGTCTATAAACCCTATATTCCTCATCAGTCATTGTTGAAATATCCCTACCATGGAAGTATATTCTACCAGTCGCAGGCGCGTATAATCCAACTAGAGTCTTGCCAAGGGTAGTCTTACCACTACCTGACTCACCAACAACTGCCACTGTTTCACCCTTATTCACCGTTATGTCAACGTGGTCAACAGCGTACAGATCCTTCTTACTGAACATGCTTCCAACCTTAAAGACTACAGTTAAGTCCTCTGCCGCAATCACAACATCCTCACTATACTTCCTCTCAGGCCCCTTTCTACCACTCATGTAGGCAGCGTGACTCATGTATATTGGGCAATTCATGTAGTCAAATATGCAATACCAGCCAAGTGGATTAACAGACTTCTGAGTTAAACTACACAGGTAACCTCCCTGGGGGGTTCTTTGAAGGTATGGGCAAACCGGGGCAGGTCCTCTTGGACTACTACTTGAACTACCGCTATTGCTCACTGGCAATCACCTTGCCGGCTACCTGCTGTTGTACAAGATTTGCCTTTATGCATGATGAGTAATGCCCTGGTTCAACCTCAACAAGGTTCATGTCCGCATCAGCGCATTCAATGGACGCAAATGGGCACCTATTTATGAATGGGCAACCCCTATTGTTGGTGGTTGCGGCTACCCCAGCGGGCTTAAGCTTAACTATCCTCTTACCTATTGCTGGGAAGGAGTTTATCAACATTAAAGTGTATGGTGAATATGGGCGTGAGTACACTGTGTAAACGTCTCCAAGCTCCATTACGTAACCCCTGTAGAGAACAAGCACCTTATCTGCAACATCAGCTACGACGGATAAGTCGTGGGTTATGAGCATTATACCGACGTCGCGCTCCTTACGTAGATCCTTAATTAATTCAAGTATCTGCCTTTGTGTTAAGGTATCTAGCGCCGTAGTTGGCTCATCAAGTATTATAACGTCTGGGTTCAGCATTAAGGCTAAGGCAATCATAACCCTCTGTTTCATACCACCTGATAGTTGATGCGGATATGACCTAAGTACCCTAGCTGGTTCAAGTCTCACTGAACGGAGTAGTTCAGCGGCAATCTTAAGTGCCTCCTCCTTATCAATGCCATGAGCTTGAGCCGTATCAATGAAGTGATCCTTAACCGTCAACAGTGGGTTCAGTGAGTTCATTGCACCTTGAAACACTATTGATATTTTACCCCACCTATACCTAATCCTCCTAAGCTCCTCCTCAGGGGCTGCTAATACATTATCCATCTTGGATCCATCCCTACTATAAAGTGTAGCCTCACCAGTTATTACAGCATTATTGGGGAGTAGTCTCATTAGGGCTAAGGCTATGGTAGTCTTACCACTACCTGACTCACCAACTATACCTAGTATTTCATGCCTATGCAGCTCGAACGAAACGTTTTTAACTGCCTCAACGTCAAAGGTCGCTGTCTTATACGTTACGTTCAGGTTCTTAACGGAGAGCACAACCGACGACATTTCTGTCACCTCGAAGCCCTACGCTTACTGGCTAATTTAATTTCTACCTCCCTTCTCCTCTTGGGGTCGAAGACATAAACTGAAGCGTTAGCGAAGTAGACGAAGCCCATTAGTATTATAGTTTGAACGACTATAAGTATGACTACTGGTATTGTTCCTGTCGGTGAGAATATTGCTGCTTCCTGGTAGAATGCATTGCCCATTATCGCTCCCCAATTTATGTTACTGTACGGTATTAGGCCCAGGAACGCTAGACCCATTGCACCATAGAATCCACCAACTATGCTAAGCATGAAGTTCATGACTATGTATGGGGTTATTGCAGGCATTATGTCGTTTGCTATTATTGATAGTGAGTTTAGGCCAAGTAGCCTAGAAG